>MGXK01000154.1 GCA_001802375.1 Gammaproteobacteria bacterium RBG_16_51_14 | reverse complement strand
GTTCGAATCCGATCGGTGCGCTATGCTGGAGATTCAAAAGGATATCCAGCATGGTATAGGAGTCAGCCCCGCCCGAGAGACAGACCATCACCCGGTCGCCTTCTTCAATCATTTTGAAGTCCGCAATGGCTCGGCCGACATTACGCCGCAATCGTTTATGCAGCTTGTTGAATTCGTAGGATTGTTTCCTGCTGGTGGATACCATCTTGTTTCTATTTTCCTGATGTTACAGACAAGTACCTGACCGTGCCTCTGACACCATATTGATTTTATGATTTCGCAATGGCGATGAGTAGTATGACAAAAAGGACAACCATCCCGATCGGGATTAATGCGCCTTTCCAGTCCGGATTTTCCGCCTTCCGGCTCTGTTCCATTGCCACTGTAACGCCTGGCCAGAAAAGGAACAGAACCAGAAAACCGGTTATGCCAAGCAGGATTTGTTCCCAGAGCGCCATCGATCCGTTATTTCCAGGTTGAATTGAATCTCCCTGCGCTTGCGCACGGGGTTTTTGTTCCGCGATAAACAGGTGAATTATCGGTATGTTAGCCAGCAGAAGCAACCGTTCGAATGGACAAATATATCATCGCCTCCACCTTCCGGTGCAATAAAGCCATAACCTTTAGATTCACTAAACCATTTTACCGTACCACTGCTCATCAAAAACTCCCCCATCCAATAAAAATAATATCCCATGCAGCTGATTAGAACCTATCTCATAATTGCTGTACTTGCCGATACGGCGTTAAAAACGGGCTCAAAATGCTCATTTACTATCGTGTAAACTGCGCTTTCTCGCCCATTTTCGCCTTGTCTCATCAGCGCTCGCTAATTTTGAGATAGGTTCTAACAAATGCCTCGCAAAAACAGAAATTCCCCACTGGGGGCTGACAGCAAAAACTGCATCGGTATTTATGTATAGTCCATAAAAACTTTACATGCCAACAGAAAAATAGCCCATTTGACACCTCAACCACTTGATTTTTTTTCGAATCATTTTCATTCCCCCTTAATAGATAACCGCAACCATTCCCGGGATAAATGGCACGGCGCTACCTGTCTAAAAATGCTGATTTCACGAAAACGGACCCCGCCGTGAAATACATGAGATTGTGATTCACTGTTCGTATATAATGCGCCGCCTTTCCCCCTGGTCCTGTTTGAACATGCTCGAATATATAAGAAATATTGCCATTATTGCCCATGTGGATCATGGCAAGACCACGCTCGTGGATCAGTTACTACGGCAGTCAGGCACATTGAAATCACGTTCCTCCTTGCCGGATCGCATCATGGATTCCAACGAACTCGAGCAGGAAAGAGGGATCACCATCCTTGCCAAAAATACCGGCCTGGAGTGGGGGAAGTACCGGATCAATATCATCGATACCCCCGGACACGCAGACTTTGGAGGCGAGGTTGAACGTATCCTGTCAATGGCGGATTCAGCCCTGCTGCTGGTGGATGCCGTTGACGGTCCGATGCCACAGACACGGTTTGTGACACAAAAGGCGCTCGAACACGGATTCAGACCAATTATTGTTATCAACAAGATCGATCGCGATGGGGCACGACCGGCCTGGGTACTGGATCAGACGTTTGACCTGATTGACCGTCTCGGGGCAAGCAATGAACAACTGGATTTCCATGTGGTTTATACCTCGGCGTTAAACGGCAGCAGCGGTCTGAGCCTGCAGACTGTGCAAAATAATATGGATGCGTTGTTTGAAACGATCGTCGCGCATGTCAGTCCACCTGATGTTGATGCAGACGGACCATTTCAGATGCAGATCAGCACCCTGGATTACAATTCCTATCAGGGGGTCATCGGGATTGGCCGTATCACCCGCGGGAAAATAGTTGCGAATACGCCGGTTTCGATTCTCGACCGCCACTCGCAATCAAGGGCAGGTCGCATACTGCAGATCTTTCGCCTGTTAGGGCTTGAACGTATTGCCATCGAGGAGGCCTATGCCGGTGATATCGTCGCCATTACCGGCATCGATGAACTCGATATCTCCGACACCCTCTGTGATCCGGAACACAAGGAGGCACTGCCTCCGCTCATCGTTGACGAGCCGACAGTCAGTATGACCTTTCAGGTTAATGATTCCCCCCTGTGCGGCCGTGAGGGACGATATGTCACGTCACGCCATATCCTCTCCAGGCTGCAACGCGAACTGAAACATAATGTTGCGCTTCACGTCGAGGAAACCGGGGATTCAGATAAATTCATCGTCTCCGGCAGGGGCGAACTCCACCTCTCGATCCTGATCGAGACCATGCGGCGGGAAGGATATGAACTGGGGGTCTCAAGGCCTGATGTAATCCGGAAAAGGATCAATGACCAGGTGCATGAGCCCTATGAGCTGCTTAGCGTTGACCTGGACAAACAATACCAGGGGGCTGCGATGGAACTGCTGGGTGAGCAGGGTGGTGATATCAAGGCCATGTCACCGGATGGCAAGGGCCGGGTTCGTCTTGATTACCTGATCCCTGCCCGCGGATTGATTGGCATACGGACAGAGTTTCTCACCGCCACCTCGGGCACCGGCCTGCTTCATCATGTGTTTGATCATTACGGCCCGGTATGCCGGAACATCACAAACAACAGGGAAAACGGCGTATTGATATCCAAAGGCAATGGCAAGTCCGTTGCCTATGCCCTGTTCGGTCTCCAGGAACGCGGGCAATTACTGATCGGGCCAGGATCGGAAGTCTATGAAGGGATGGTTATCGGGATACACTCGCGCGGTAATGACCTGGTCGTTAATCCATTAAAGGCAAAACAACTGACCAATATCCGTGCCGCCGGCAAGGATGACAATATTTTATTGACTCCCCCGGTCAAGCTGACCCTGGAGCAGGCCCTTGGCTTCATCAATGATGATGAACTGGTTGAGATCACACCCGGTAATATTCGGATCCGCAAGAAACTGCTGAAGGAACATGAAAGAAAGCGCGCAGCGCGCACCTCGGAAGAACTGGCCTGTTGATTGGTTTACCTGATTAATTGCCTGATTACTGTTCCTCATCCGCAGGCAGTTTTCTATCGACAATAATCGTGTCCCTGTAGAAATCCGGATGCAGCGGCACACGCATCTTCACTGCGGCACGCTCACCACCCCGGCCATCCGGATAGATGACAACGTCTTTCTCATCCATACCGCGATTCTTGAATTCCATCGTACCATCCGGATAGATAATCAGTGTTTCCTTTTCCTTCACGGCAGCCCTTTCCGGAACGGCAACACCGGCACACCCGCTCGCCAGCAACAGAATGAGGCCGGTAAGATACAGGATTTTATTGTGAATATTCATAGTATGATCAAAAAGTTACATTCCATATTTGCAATTATACTACAGATTGGAAAAATTGCTGTGCGTCGCATCACACAACGATACTATTTCATGCGACACAGGCCACAATACGGAAATCAGCAGGGCCTATTGACAGGGATTTCCCACGCTTGCAGTACACTATGTATGACTGGGATTCAGGCATGCAGGATACGGGGCCAGCGATCATGGATGGCATCCATCATCTCCGGCGCCACTGTGACCACATAAATGCGGCGTTCGTACCCGTCACGGGCAACCAGGCCCTGTATCCACTGCCCGTTCACCAGGTCATACCAGTGATTGTTGTTCTCAATATCCCTTTCCATAAAACTTTTTACCCCCAGTTTGACCGGCACCGGCCGCCAGTAATCCCAGCGCCCGGCATAAATGGCATCCAGTCTGGCCCAGCCACCCATGGGTAATTCCCCCGGTTGCACCCGGCGCCGTCCCCACGGCAGCAACTCACATTCCCCCGATCGTTTCCTGACCGGCAGCATGGCCCCGGGGTTGGGAAAATAGACCCGGATATCCTGTCCCCGGTAGGTGTAATAGATACCGCCACACATGTTTCATGCAATGGTCTGACGGTGTCCATAGGGTTTCCAGGCAGGCGCAATCACATTGGGCATGGTGGATCGATTGAGTAGCGGTGCGGGGGCCAGGGTAAATTCCCCGTAACGCCGGTTGATCCGATCCATGACCTCATTCAGCCGATGCTGCCGGGTGTTGTCCTCCGCAAACAGTTCCTGTTGTCCATTGGCAGGGACCGGGTCCAGTGCAGTTACCTGTACCTGATGAATACCTTCCCCGTGCCAGTCCTCCCGCAGCACCTGACGACACAAGCCGGTGATCGGCCTGCTGTCACTGGTCGGCAATGCACTCTGCCGCTGGTTGCCGATCCAGCCCTCCCGACCGCGCAGACCGATAAAAAACCGCCGGGCCTGCATGCCATGACGGCGCAGGCGTGCCGCTACCTTTTCACTCATATGCATGAGATAGGTCATCAGTGTCTCCCTGTCCCGGGTACCCGGGGGAACCACCTTGCCATGCCCCATGGACTTCGGCGCGCCAACACCGATCCGGATCGGTTCCGGGTCTTCCCCCCGGCACATGTACCAGATGCGCCGGCCGGGATTCCCGAACCGCCTTGCCAGGATGCCGATCGGCAGGCGCTCCATATCGCCGCAGGTATGAACACCGTACCGGCCCAGAAACCCACCGATACCATGGGCAATGCCGCAAAGTTCCATAACGGGGACCTCGCGCAGGCGTTCCCTCGCCTCCCAGGGTGGAATCATCGTCAGGCCATCCGGTTTCTCCAGTTTCGCGGCGTACTTGGCCGTGGTTTTGTCACCACTCATTCCCACCGAACAGTGTAACCCGGAGGTTGTAAACACCTTCTCCTTGATGAGGCGGGCGATCGCCCCGGGGGAACCCCATAACCGTTGACAGGAGGTGATATCCAGAAAGGCCTCGTCAACAGAAAAGACCTCGACATCCGGGGTGATATCCTGCAGGGCCGTCATAATGGCGGTTGAAACCCCGGCATAACGCCCGGGCCGGGACGGACACTGAACCAGATCCGGGCACAGTCTGCGCCCATGCTGCAGGCGCATGCCGGTTTTAATGCCCCGGGCCCGCGCCTCGTAGGAACAGGTAATAATACAGGTCCCCTGCAGACCATTCGTTACTGCCACCGGCCGGCCGCGCCATTCCGGCCGATCCTGCTGCTCAATGGACGCAAAGAAGGCATTCATGTCCACCAGCGCAATCGCCCGCGACCAAAATCTGGATTCCTGATTCATTTAAGGATATCTCAATACAGCCGTACCTGCCCCACTACCACCCCCTGGATATGCACGCGATCGGCCGGATAAATCATCGGTGCCATGGCCCGGTTGGCCGGGATCAGTTCCACCCGGTCACCGTGTTTCCTGAGCCGCTTCAGGGTCGCCTCCCCCCGGTCGATCAGGGCAACGACAATATCACCGTTGTCCGCCGTATCGGTATGCCGGACCACCACCAGATCCCCATCCAGGATCCCGGCATCCATCATGGAATCCCCCTGCACCTGCAGCACGTACCGGTCCGGCCCCAGCAGTAATTCGGAAAAATTGATCTCCGCCTGATCCGGAATGGCCTCAATCGGTCCACCTGCCGCGATGCGGCCCTCCAGCGGCAGGATAGTCAGCCGTCGATCATGCTCCCCGGTCAGGCGGATACCACGCCAGCTGCGTCCGCTCCGGTGCAGATGGCCTTTATTGACCAGTGCCTCGACATAGCGATGTACCGTACCCCTGGAACGGATACCAACAGCGTCACCAATTTCGGCCAGGGTCGGGGCATGGCCATTCCGGGTTATGTACTGCGTGATGTGCTGCAATACCTTTTCTTCAAGGCGGGTCAGCATAGATGTTCTCCATAAGTTCTCTTTTCAATGATAGAGAACATTAAGAGAACTTTCAAGAAAAATAGCACAGTGGTACAGTTTCCCCCTGGATTTGTGCGTTAATGCGCAATACCAGGGACAGCCTGTGGATTTCCCGGGATGCTTTTCTGTCCAACGGCGTTATAAGATATGTCCATCTGCACTCAAAAAGGGAAGACAAAAATGCGTTATTCAATCCTCTGCATTGTTATTACCACGTTCTTGCCAGGCTTTCCGGCGGTGGTCATGGCGGGAGACATGGCCTCATCGGTGGTGGAAAAGGCCGTGGACGCCGGTTTCAGTGAACTGGAACGCCAGATCATCGAGAGGTATTTCGGTGGCTACCCCGACAGCGAAAAGGATGTCAAAGACGAGACAACATCCAGTAAAAAAGACAAGCACAAGGGATTGCCGCCGGGTCTGGCCAAAAAGGAAAAACTGCCCCCCGGCCTGGAACGACAGTTGCAGCGTAACGGCACCCTGCCGCCGGGACTGGCCAAGCGGGAACTGCCCCCGGACCTGGAGCAGCAATTACCGGAACCGGCCGAGGGTTTCGAGCGGACCATTGTGGAAAATACCGTGGTCCTTGTGGAAAAGGCCACCGGCCGGATCGCGGACATCATCGAGGATGTCATCGCCGGCGAATGAATAGTAATGGCGGAAAGAATCAAAAAAACCGAACAGGCATGGCGCCAGGAATTAACGCCGGAACAATTTGAAGTTTGCCGGGGAAAAGGCACGGAGCGCGCCTTCACCGGTGCGTACTATGACTGCAGGGAGGACGGTGTGTATCGCTGTGCCTGCTGTGGCAGCGAACTGTTCCATTCAAAAACCAAGTTCGACTCCGGTACCGGCTGGCCAAGTTTTTTTGCACCGATGCATGAGGACGTGATCAGCACGAAATCCGATGACAGCCTCGGCATGCGCCGCGTGGAGGTAATGTGCAGCACCTGTGATGCTCACCTCGGTCACGTCTTCGAAGATGGCCCGCAACCAACCGGGCAACGCTACTGTATCAATTCAGTCGCGCTGAGGCTGAATAAAAAAGACTAACCACGGAGGAAACCAGAAATATCGGGGAGGCGCTGAATTTTTATTCAATGACCCGGTTGAAAATTGTTATTTACGCCAAACATTAAAGGCAAGAGAGCCTGCCAATAACAGCAAAAGGTGATAATTATGAAACGCGTCTTTCTTTTCCTCGTGACCAACCTCGCCATCATTGTGGTGATGAGCATTAGCTTCCGTTT
Organism: Gammaproteobacteria bacterium RBG_16_51_14; assembly: GCA_001802375.1. Lineage (GTDB taxonomy): Bacteria > Pseudomonadota > Gammaproteobacteria > Eutrophobiales > Eutrophobiaceae > RBG-16-51-14. Next base: position 2,608 of record MGXK01000154.1, on the reverse strand, counting down.
GCTTGGTTTTGAAGGCATTCTGGACAGCCAGGGCATCGGCCTGGATCTGAATGCCCTGCTTGTATTTTCAGCCCTGTTCGGCATGGCGGGTTCGTTCCTGTCCCTTGGCCTTTCGAAATGGATAGCCAAACGTGCTGTTGGCGCACAGGTGATTAGCAAACCACGGAATGATACCGAGGCATGGCTGGTAACCACCGTTCAGCAACAGGCGCGAATAGCACGTATCGGAATGCCGGAGGTTGCCATTTATTCTTCACCAGAGATGAATGCCTTTGCCACCGGCGCCAATAAAAACAATGCCCTGGTCGCGGTCAGTACCGGCATCCTGGAAAGGATGTCCAGGGACGAACTGGAAGCGGTACTGGGTCATGAAGTCAGTCACGTGGCGAATGGTGATATGGTGACACTCACCCTGATCCAGGGGGTCGTCAATACCTTTGTTATTTTCCTTTCTCGTGTGATCGGTTTCCTGGTCGATCGCATCATCTTCAAGGTGGAGCGTGGATTCGGCCCCGGCTACTGGATAACGGTGATTATTGCGGAGCTTATCCTGGGGATCCTTGCCAGCATGGTCGTGATGTGGTTTTCACGGCAACGTGAATTCCGCGCGGATACCGGTGGCGCCCAACTGGCGGGTAACCACAAAATGATTGGTGCATTAAGACGCCTTCAGCAGGGACAAACACCCGGTCAATTACCCGAGCATATGGCCGCCTTTGGTATTTCCGGCGGCATCGGCGGAGGTTTCCGAAAACTGTTCATGAGCCATCCACCACTGGAAGAACGGATAGCGGCCCTTGAGAGTGCCTGGCCGCGATAAACAACCGGGCTGTTTCGCTGAGAGGGCCTGAGCTGAATAAGGTTTGCCGGTCATTAGTATTGTCATAGAACCTGTCTCAAAATTAGCGAGCGCCGGCAAGACAAGGCAAAAATGGGCGACAAAATCGCCGGGACAATTTCATCGGGAATGAAATTGGACATCCCGAAGGGATGCCGGGACGGCGAATCACAGGGAGGTTATTCGTCAACGATTTTGAACAGCGAAACTGGCCCGAAGGGCGGAGGGCAGGATGCCCGGAGTAAAAAGCGCAGTTTACACGGGAGTAAATGAGCATTTTGAGCCCTTTTTTAACGCAGTATTGGCAAGCACAGCAATTTTGAGATAGGTTCTAATCAATCCTGCACCTTCACACAGCTCCTTACATAGGCTTCCTGCAGCACTGTCTGGATCGTGCCATGGCGCGCCGTCCTTATGCGCCGGATTGCGATGTCGGGATCAGCGCCGAGTTCCACCAGCAACCGCCCCGCTATCATCCCTGTCCTGCCCAACCCTCCCAGGCAATGAATCACAATCGATTCACCTGCCAACAGTGTATTCCTGAGTCTGGCGCCGGCGACTCGCCAGTTTTCTTCAAAGGATTCGTCAGGGATATCCATATCAATGATGGGCAGGTGATAATGTACCAGGCCAAGCCGTGTCGCCTTTTCCGGCAGGTCGGCCACACCGTACCAGGCCATTTCCTCCCCTTCCATCAAGGACACCAGCGTACTCGCACCCCAGTCGCTTATCACCTTGAGATCCACATCGAGGTCCCGATCCCAGTCGCCCGATATCGCATTGTCTTCCTTCTTGCCCGGACAGAGCGTCATACCGATGACACCATCACAACCATCCGGAGAGACAGAATCGATTCGTAATGGGCTCGAAAAACTGGTAAGCGACATATCAGGGTTGAAGTATCCGGATCAATAATGAAACAGATCAAAAAAAAAACGAACAACAAATTCCCTTCTTCCCTTTCAAGAAGACAATAATAATCCGTAGATATGTCCGCTATTTCGCGTTAAGAATGCGTGCTGCCCGGTTGTAATCTTTCTGCTTGACCCACATGATCATGCCAAAGCGGCCATTGCCTGCCGTAACGGCATCCGCGGCAGTGACATTGATCTTTTCATCGGAAAGTCTTTTTATCACCCTGTGAACCGCACCTATTTCGTCGCTTCCCCTCACAAGAAATCCCTTTTTGGTGTCACTCAGTTTCCAGCCCTTGTCCCTGGCTACCCTTCGGATAGCGGCCGTGTCCCCGGACACCAGATCGACCTGTGACTTCCCCCCCTTGAGAGGGAAACCGGAAAAAGCGAGCAAATCAATACCAGCCTCCCTGAGTTCGTTTAATATCTTTTCACCCTGCCCTGCCCGGCTGGGAACAGTAACATAGCAGTAATTAACCTTGCTGACTTGATAGGCCATGGTTCATCTCCTGTCTGATAATTGTGTGCCTGTAAAATCACAGTTTAGTGCAAAAAATCAAATGCGGTGACTATTTTCGGAATCCTGTCCATAAACCAATTATAAAGGACCATCAATCCGCCATTGATCAAATCAGGATCGCAATGTAGCGATCAGTCGCAGGGGATCTGATTGATCATCTGTCAATAGTTATTCGTCATTTGACCAGTAACAACTGACTAGAACCTATCTCAAAATTAGCGAGCGCTGGCGAGACAAGGCAAAAACGGGCGACAAAATCGCCGGGACAATTTCATCGGGAATGAAATTGGACATCCCGAAGGGATGCCGGGACGGCGAATCACAGGGAGGTTATTC
>MGXK01000153.1 GCA_001802375.1 Gammaproteobacteria bacterium RBG_16_51_14 | reverse complement strand
GATCGCATTTTTGTCCTCTGACAGAAATCGTAGGGAAATACGCAACGAAGCCAGGCGCTCAGCTCTATTAAGTGACCCGCCGTCCTTGTCGGTACTAGCCACCTCATATAGCTTGAATCCTGCTTCATGAGCGATAACCTTTGCGAATTCGGTCTTACCGGTACCTGGCTGACCGTAGAACATGATGTTTACCCGTTCCGCGTGTTGATCACATGAGCCTTTCAGGTATCGATTCAGCGCCAAACGATCTGCCTCGAGATGAGGATAATCATTGGTATCCAGAGAGGTCGTTTTGGCTGGGCTGGCAAAATTCCGCATCATCTGGTCGAGATTGTCATGGTGTTCAGTCAGACACACCTGAACATTGGCCGGAATCTTTAATACATTTTCAAGATTGGTTGGGTCACGGCGCACTTCTATTAACCGATACTCCACCAAAAGGCTGGATGATTTCAGTGAGATTGCTGTTGCCTGCACATCTATCCCCAGTATTGTTGCGAGGGAGTGAATGGCATCATCATAGCTTAGCGTGGGGATCAGTCCTGCCAAGCTATGTGCGTGCCGGCTTAGCAGCATCTGCCCGGAAAAGTTCAGTATTGCACAGTCGACATCACTCAGACCGAGCAATTGCTGCAACATCCGCGTATTTTTTATAGTTGGATCGTTTACTTTTGAAATTTGTTTTTCAAGTCGATTTAGTGATGCCTTCATGACCCGATTGATAACGGGCTTCCTCCGCCTCGCAAGACGTCGAAACGCTATAAGGATGGCTTCCCCATGTGGGGAGGAATAGTCATCGCCAAATTGAAGCCATGCTTCCTGAAAACCGATCTCCCGGATTTCATTCTTGTGTTCCTCATCCAGAGATGTTTGCTCCAGCAATATCTCCAAAGAGGTGCTGGTCCAAACCAGGTGTTCGCCAACAAACTTGAGAAAATCATCTGCATCACGAGTAACAAGGGGTGAGTGAGGGTTATCAAAAACAATCCTCATTGCCCAGATCGCGGTGTATAGGTTGATTGCAGGGTAATCAGATGACATACAGTTATTTTTAAATTTGCTGGCCATACGAAATCTCCTGTTTTGATCTACGTTTCTGTGGCTTTTTCTTTGAATTCCTGGTCAAGTCGAACGAATACTTTTGGCCGCTCTTCTCCATTTCATCGATATAACAAACGAAGGTGAGATGTTTTGGCCATGTGCTTTCATGATCGTTACCAAGTAATCTTTTGGATAGCTGCCAGGACTGATGCAACATAGGAACGGCTTCCTCGATCCGCCCACTGTGTTCCAGGATTTGTGCCAATAAAAATGTGGCATCAGAAAACTCAATTGATTCATCACCAAAGTGATTTTCAATGATCTCAACCCTACGGCGGCAAAGTGGCTCCATATCCGGATGCCCTGGTATATCTGGATATTCGCTGGCAAGGGCCAATGCAAGGTCCCTCATGGCATCAGTGGTATTTATGTGATTTGGCCCGAATTTGGTTTCAGCTTGTTGCAGTGCATCAATTATTTCCTGTTTTGCTCTCTTCACGAATTTATGTCTCATTTTTTCTCCTGTATGAAGTGAAAAATTGGTCGTGACCTCATGGCCTGGTCCGATGGACACAAGCTTATTGATGGTTAAATTGTTAAAGAGCGATAAAACTTGATGCGGGTACTATATATACTCGTAGCGACAAATAATGTCGCAAAAAAAATTAGTCATGTAAGGTTCATGAACTCAGGATATGAATCTAATGGCGATGAATTGCAGGATGCCTTTCCCTTCATTAACCAAAATGCACGCCAGCGGTAGTAAATCAGTCAATAGCGTGGAAACGCTGATAACCCAGGCAGGCGTTCAACCAAATAACTTCAAGTCCAATAACCCGTCCGTCTTTTAAGCTTATGAATTCACGGAACGGCTAATGAGATCGGGATTTGTTTCCTCGCGGTCTCGTCCAGCTATCATCCTCAAAATCAATTGGCCCGAGATCTCTAACTGGCACAACCTCTGTCATTGACAAGTCATACATCAGTTCAAAGATAGGTTCTAGCCGTTCGAATAGTGCAAATACGTGAGCTGAGCCCAAATCACTGGACATAATGTAATCTTGGACTCTCTTTACATGATCTGGCTGCTTCATATTGGCCTCCGGGTTGGACCATCTTGAAAGAATCATAAATGTTTATAGCGACATCCAGTGTCGTAATCCTGTTATAGTGTTTCAACTGGCCGGGGGAAATTGATATGCGAATTCTTTGATGCATTTTAGGAGGAACTTCTAATGGAAAACATGAAAGTCGAGTCCGTAAAAAAGAACAGACCAAATAGAAGGGAAGGATTCTCAGTCGGAAAAACGAGCGACAGGTACCTCGAGATGCTTGAATTAATTCCAAAAGAACCTGATGAAGTTACAGCAGGCGAGATCATGCAAGTTTTAGAACGACGTGGATATAATATTGATATACGCTCCATTCAGCGTGATCTTCACAAACTTGCACCAATCTTTAGGCTCGTTTCGAGTAATGAGAAGCCCAAACGCTGGTCCTATTCAGAGGATGCTCCGGTCAGGATGTTCCCTTCCATGGATGAGCATACGGCACTATCTTTCCAGTTGATGCAGGCCTTCATGCTACATCTGCTGCCCCCGCAAACGCTGGATAGCATTAACCCATGGTTCAAGAAGGCTGCAGTGCGCCTTTCCCAAAGAAAGGATGTCGCTGCCAGATGGCAAGAGAAAATTCATGTGCTTCCCCTCGGATTGCCGCGCCAACCCCCGACGGTTGACCCGAGGATCCAGGATGAGGTCTATGAGGCACTCTTATATGAGCGTCCAATGCGTATCCATTATCGTGGACGGAGTTCCGAGAGATTCAAGGAATACCTCATTAGCCCTCTTGGGTTAGTGGTACGGGATTACATCACATATGTTGTTGCTGCCAAGAATGATGATGGCGAATTGCGCCAGTTCCTATTGCACCGTTTCAAAGACGCAGAAATCGAAGACGGAGAATATTATCGTCCTGATTTATTCAATCTAAAGGCATATGCAAAAGAAGAATTCGTTCGCCAGTTAGGCCCGTCGGCAACCATGGACATAAAGCTGTGGTTGGACAAGGATGCCGCCATAAGCGTTGCCGAGTGTCCTGTAGATAAGCGACAAACATTATCGGAGCAGGCGGATGGGAGTTTCCTGCTGACAGCTACCGTTCCAAACACCCAGGAACTGCTGCGATGGATCTATTCCTTGGGTAATCAGGTGGAAGTGCTTAAGCCTGATTTCTGGCGCGACAAAGTTAAGGATGAAATCTCCGCTGCGTTAGAGCGTTACCAGGCCAAGGAATCCAAGGCCAATCGAAAACCAAAAACCAATTAAAATAAAAATATATTTCTTGTATCCTGCCTGCTTTTCCTGAAGAACAAAGCGCCCATATCGCGATGATGTGAAGGCTTCAGTTTATTCCGTGGCTTCATAACTGTCATAGTGCGACACTATATGTCGCGTAATTCAATTAAAGTACCTCCCCAATGACTCACTGGTCACCCAATCATCTATCAGGTTAACCAACAGGAGGGCTTCATGGATTATTCAAATCAACAGCTTGTCTGCGCCAATTGTGATCGATGGAGTGGTAAAAGAGCAATCAAAAAAGGCGATATTGTTAAAAGCGATACCCTGGCCAGCGGGATATGTAGGGGTGGCGCAAATAATAACTTTGATACCAATCCAGGTACGGGCAGTGGTTGTAAGACTCACATCAGATGGGCTTCACTGAAAACAATACCGCTTCAAGCGTCCTGAGCAATTACGAAGAATGTCCAATTCACGAGGAGTGTAATTATGTCCAAACGAAAGGATATTGAACGCGGTCTTAATGGAGGAGATGTTTTTCTCCGTAGGCTATTGGGCGATGAATATAAGCCAACTCGCAAACAAATAGAGTCTGAACTAACAGATGAAGATCATTTGGTTAAACTTACATTTGCCAGTCGTCTGGATTACACCCCAACGGCAAAACAAAATGAGAGAGGCCTTACTCAGCCAGATGAAGCCATAAGGATCGGCGTCATGAAGCGCAAGGATTTCATGCCGACATCAACGCAACTGGAAAGAGGATTAACTGACAAAGATGATTTGGTTAGAGCCAACTTTGTCAGACGTCAGGATTTAACACTCACTGCGGAGCAAATAGAACGTGCGTCTATGGACGAATCTAGTGGTGTAAGGTGGGCACTTGCCTATCGCAATGATTACAAGCCAACGCCAGCTCAACTTGAACGCGGTTTGGCTGACAAGGTATCTGCGATACGAGACAAGTATGAATGGATTCGCATCGGCAACCCTGATTCTGTATAGGTGCCCATATCATGACTAGGCTTTCATATCTGAGATATAGACTACTCAAGATAGAACTTTACATATATTTGAATTTTGGAAAATGTGAGTTCAATGGAACTCAATTATTTAAGTTGCGATTCGTACCAAAGAAGAATGTGAAATGTGATTATGTTCTTAACCAGTACTTCAACACCCGGGAGATTTGGAGCATAGGCTCATATTTTGTTTGTTTGGACGGGCGTGATTATGACGATAGATGAGAGAGAAATTTCAATATCAACGAACCTCCTGTTCATACAATATTGGCCAAGTTGTTTGAGGGGCAGCTTCTGGCGCCACTTGCATTCAGATCATGCTGATGCCTTCCTGATAGTGGTCGCTGGTTTCCTTCATTCCCGACACATGGCCGGATTACATTAAAAATTGCGATACGGTAGCGGCATCGAAGGGCCAGTCGAGCTCGGCATCGTTGTCAAAGCGCTTCAATACCGGAATTCGCAAGCTGTACTTCTCAAACAGGTTGTCATCCTCAACGATGTCAATATTTATGGCAGTGATCCCTGCCTTACTGAGAATTTCCTCTGCCTCTTCGCAGAGATGGCAGAACCTGGTGCCGTAGAGTTTGGCACTTACCTGAGCTGCAGCCAATTCAGTACCCCTGTTGAGAGGATTCTTGGGTGAAGATTTCTATATGGAAACATAGTCAGCCGATTACCAGCCCGATTCGCGTTCCGGTGTCGCCGAGATCCTGTGCACGCTCAGATCCGTGCCGTTGAATTCTTCCTCGGCACTCAAGCGTATGCCGACCAGTTTTTTCAATACTCCATACACGACATACCCGCCCGCGAAGGCGATCGTCACGCCGAGCAACGTGCCGCACAGTTGGGACATGAAACTTACGCCGCCTTTCCCGCCGAATGTCTGCAGGCCGAATATCCCTGCGGCGATCCCGCCCCACGCGCCGCACAGACCGTGCAGCGGCCATACACCCAGCACATCGTCGATCTTCCAGCGGTTCTGCGTCAGCGTGAACATCACCACGAACAACGCGCCCGCCACACCGCCGACCGCCAGTGCGCCGATCGGGTGCATCAGGTCTGAACCCGCGCATATCGCCACCAACCCGGCCAGCGGGCCGTTATGCACGAAGCCCGGGTCATTCTTGCCCATCCACAACGCGGCGAGCGTGCCACCCACCATCGCCATCAGCGAGTTCACCGCGACCAGCCCGCTGATGTTGTTGATGGTTTGCGCCGACATCACGTTGAAACCGAACCAGCCCACTGTGAGTATCCACGCTCCCAAGGCGAGGAACGGGATGCTGGAGGGCGGATGCGCCGAGATCTGGCCATCCTTGGTATAACGGCCGCGCCGCGCGCCGAGCAGCAGCACTGCGGCCAGCCCTATCCAGCCGCCCACCGCATGCACCACCACCGAGCCGGCGAAATCGTGGCGCCGAGCAGCAGCACTGCGGCCAGCCCTATCCAGCCGCCCACCGCATGCACCACCACCGAGCCGGCGAAATCGTGG
>MGXK01000152.1:11294-11365 GCA_001802375.1 Gammaproteobacteria bacterium RBG_16_51_14 | reverse complement strand
TCAAACCTGTTCCCTTAGGTATCCTATGCCGCCTTCAGGCGCGTAGCTCAGCTGGGCGAGCCGGAAAAGAA
>MGXK01000152.1:10444-11246 GCA_001802375.1 Gammaproteobacteria bacterium RBG_16_51_14 | reverse complement strand
CCGGGCCGGTGTGGGGCAACGTCGCAGAAGTGACGCCATGGATGGCAGTGAAAGGTTTTTATACAGGCGCGTAGCTCAGCTGGTTAGAGCACTACCTTGACATGGTAGGGGTCGTTGGTTCGAGTCCAATCGCGCCTACCAAATACATGCAGGCATCGTTTGGACGATGCCTGTCTTTTATATGAGTTAATCGTTGTCCTTTTGCACGTGGCCTATTGTGGGGGCCACCACTGAAAAAAAGGAGATAGTATGCCCACAATTACACTACCCGATAAAAGTCAACGTCAGTTCGAACAGGCCGTGTCTGTCATGCAGGTGGCAGAGGCTATCGGCCCCGGCCTGGCCAGGGCGACGCTGGCCGGCATGGTCGATGAGGTACTGGTCGATGCCTCCTGTCTCATCGAAACCGACGCCCGACTCAGGATCATAACCGACCGTGATCCCGAGGGATTGAAAATTATCCGGCACTCCTGTGCGCATCTGATGGCACAGGCGGTGAAGGAACTGTTCCCGGAGGCACAGGTGACCATAGGCCCTGTGGTCGAGGATGGTTTCTATTATGACTATGCCTATGAGCGGGGATTTACCCCGGACGATCTGGCTGCGATTGAAGCGAGGATGAAGGAACTTGCCGAACAGGACCTGGCGGTGACACGTTCCGTTATGACACGGGACAAGGCAGTGCAGTTTTTCCGGGACCTGGGCGAAGAGTACAAGGCCGAGATCATTCAATCCATCCCTGATAATGAACCCTTGTCCCTGTATAGCCAGGGCGACTTTACCGATCTTTGCCGGGGCCCGC
>MGXK01000152.1:9918-10253 GCA_001802375.1 Gammaproteobacteria bacterium RBG_16_51_14 | reverse complement strand
AAACTGGATCTGTTTCATTTCCAGGAGGAGGCGCCCGGAATGGTGTTCTGGCACCCGAATGGGTGGACGATTTACAAGGTGGTGGAACAGTATATCCGCGGGAAAATGCAGCAAAACGGTTACCGGGAGGTACATACCCCGGAGATCGTGGACCGGAGTCTGTGGGAACGCTCCGGGCACTGGGACAAATTCCGGGACAATATGTTTACCACCAGCGCCGAAAACCGGGAATATGCCATCAAGCCCATGAATTGTCCCTGCCATATCCAGATATTCAATCAGGGGCTGAAGAGTTACCGGGATCTGCCGCTGCGCCTGGCCGAATTCGGTTCCTG
>MGXK01000152.1:7414-9905 GCA_001802375.1 Gammaproteobacteria bacterium RBG_16_51_14 | reverse complement strand
GTCTCCGGGACCCTGCATGGCCTGATGCGGGCGCGGAATTTTACCCAGGACGACGCCCATATTTTCTGTACCGAGGATCAGATCCAGAACGAGGTCACCCGGTTTATTGATCTGCTGTTCGAGGTGTACGCCGATTTCGGCTTCCAGGACATCCTCATTAAATTATCCACCCGTCCGGAAAACCGTGTTGGCAGTGATCTTGTATGGGACAAGGCGGAAAAGGCGTTGGAGATTGCCTTGAATGGCAAGGGACTGGAATGGGGTTTGCAGCCAGGGGAAGGCGCCTTTTACGGACCCAAGATCGATTTCTCGCTCAGGGATTGTATCGGACGTGTCTGGCAATGCGGCACCATTCAGGTGGACTTTTCCATGCCCGCTCGCCTCGGTTCCTGTTATATCGCGGAAGACAGCTCGAAACAGGTCCCGGTCATGTTGCACCGGGCCATCGTCGGATCGATGGAGCGTTTTATCGGTATATTGATTGAACATTTTGCGGGGGCGCTGCCCGTTTGGCTTGCCCCGATCCAGATTGCCGTCATCTCCATCACGGAAAAACAGGTCGAATATGCAGAAAAAGTCGCTGAAACCCTGAAAAATCAAGGATTCAGGGCAGAAGCCGACTTGAGAAATGAAACGATCGGGCTTAAAATCCGCGAACACGCAATGCAGCGTATCCCGTATCAACTGGTGGTTGGCGGGAGAGAAGTTGACAAGAACACAGTGGCCGTGCGTACGCGGGGTGGAGAGGATCTGGGGAGTATGTCGCTGGATGCCTTCACAGAACACCTTAAAACGGAGATCGCGTGCCGCGGCCATGCCATTTTGGAGGAAAAAGAGCCATAGAAAAACAGACTCGTCTCAATGAGGAGATTACATCCAGCGAGATAAGATTAATTGATGCTGGCGGAGAACAGGTCGGGATCGTCTCTCTGCAGAAGGCACAGCAACTCGCTGAAGAGGCCGGACTTGATCTCGTGGAAATAGTACCAAACGCTGAACCGCCCGTTTGCCGTGTCATGGATTATGGCAAGTACCTGTTTGAACAAAGCAAGAAAAAGCATGCGGCGAAGAGGAAACAGAAACAGATCCAGGTCAAGGAAATCAAATTCAGACCAGGGACAGAGGAGGGTGATTACCAGGTTAAATTACGCAGCCTCCTGAAGTTCCTGACAAACGGTGACAAGGTCAAGGTGACCTTGCGTTTCCGTGGACGTGAAATGGTGCACCAGGAACTGGGGGCGAGGATGCTGGAAAGGATAGAGGCAGACCTTGAAGCCCATGGAGTGGTTGAGCAGTTCCCGAAGATGGAAGGTCGCCAGATGGTGATGGTACTCACTCCCAAAAGATAGAAAGATTAGAAGATTTTTGGAAGCCCTGAATAATTCATCCATGAATTATCAGGGCACGAAAAACAAAAAATGTGATTTTTGTTTTTCTCACATAATCAATGCATGATTAGCATTGATTATGGCAGCACATCCCTGTGCTGCAGGAAACTCTGATTTAATCAGAGTTTCCTTTTATATTGACTGGAGTTATTAAAAGATGCCAAAGATGAAGACAAACCGGGGTGCAGCCAAACGATTTTCCCGTACTGCCTCCGGCAAATTCAAACATCGTCAGTCACATCGCAGTCACATACTGACGAAAAAGAGCACCAAGCGGAAACGTCATTTGCGCGGCATCATCGCGATTCATGACAGCGATCAGAAGGCGATCGCACGAATGTGCCCCTATTTATAAAGAGGTAACAGAACATGGCCAGAGTAAAACGCGGTGTTACCGCACACGCGAGACATAAAAAGGTAATCGAACAGGCCAAGGGATACAGGGGCAGGCGAAAAAACGTCTATCGTATCGCCAAGCAGGCCGTCACCAAGGCCGGGCAGTATGCCTATCGTGATCGCCGGCAGCGCAAACGCCAGTTCCGGGCCCTGTGGATCATACGGATCAACGCGGCCGCACGTGAACACGGTTTATCCTACAGCCGGCTTATGGATGGCCTGAAAAAGGCATCGATAGATATTGATCGCAAGGTTTTGGCAGACCTGGCAATCTTCGATAAAAATGCATTTGGCGTGCTTGCAAATCAAGCGAAGTCCTGCCTCGCCGGCTGACACCATAAACAACATTGGTAAGGCAAACAGGGGAAAGGGCACCACCTTTCCCTTTTTTATTTTCGGGGTTCGGGTTGAATTGTGAACGATTGGGAACAACTGCTTAATCAGGCACTGGCTGCAGTCAGAACGGCGGCAGATATTGCGGCGCTGGATCAGGTCAGGGTCAATTACCTGGGGAAAAAGGGACTCCTGACGCAAGATCTCAAACAATTGGGGAAATTGCCTGCGGAAGAACGTCCGGCTGCAGGTCAGGCCATCAACCAGGCGAAACTGCAATTACAGGAAGCCATTGAAGTACAACAGCGAGTGCTGGAGAACGCACGGCTTGATGCGTTGATTGAAAGCGTACGGTTTGACATCACCCTGCCAGG
>MGXK01000152.1:7091-7381 GCA_001802375.1 Gammaproteobacteria bacterium RBG_16_51_14 | reverse complement strand
CACGCAGACACTGGAACGTATTGAAGACCTGTTTACCCAGATCGGTTTCGAGATCGTTGAAGGTCCGGAAATAGAGGATGACTATCATAATTTTGAGGCCCTGAATATCCCGGCCCAGCATCCGGCCAGGGCCATGCACGATACTTTCTATTTCAACAATAACCTCCTGTTGCGTACCCATACCTCTTCGGTGCAAATCCGGGTGATGAAGAAAGGCAAGCCACCATTCAGGTTCATTGCCCCGGGCCGGGTGTACCGGTGTGATTCTGACATGACACACACACCCATGT
>MGXK01000152.1:3491-7080 GCA_001802375.1 Gammaproteobacteria bacterium RBG_16_51_14 | reverse complement strand
GAAGGTCTGCTGGTCGACGAACATGTCACCTTTACGGAGCTGAAAGGTTTGCTCGTGGATTTTCTTGAGCACTTTTTCGATCGTGAGCTGCAAATAAGGTTTCGACCGTCCTATTTCCCATTTACCGAACCGTCAGCGGAGGTCGATATCATGGGTGAAAACGGCTGGCTCGAGATACTCGGGTGCGGCATGGTACATCCGAATGTCCTGGCGAATGTCGGGATTGACGCAGAAAAATATACCGGTCTGGCATTCGGTATGGGCGTGGAACGTATGGCCATGCTGTATTACGGCGTCGATGACCTGCGCCTGTTCTTTGATAACGATTTACGCTTTCTGGAGCAATTTAATTAATGATTGGTCATTGGTCCTTTGTCATTTGTTATTGGTCATTGGTCAATTGTTAATGGTTATAGTGACAAGCGACGAGCGACCAGTGACGAGTGACCAATGAAGAGTGACAAGTGACTAAACGATGAAATTCAGCGAACAATGGCTGCGCGAGTGGGTCAATCCACCGGTTGATACCGGGACGTTGGCAGATCAATTGACCATGACCGGTCTGGAGGTCGAAGGGATCGAACCCTGCTGTGCGGATTTCAGTGATGTTGTTGTCGCCAGGATTGTTTCTGTCGTTGACCATCCCAATGCAGAAAGGCTCAAGGTGTGCCAGGTGGATTGTGGTGAAAAACAATTGCTTGCCATTGTCTGCGGAGCTGAGAATGTCCGCGCCGGGATGAAGGCCCCTCTCGCCAGGATTGGTGCCAGACTCCCGGATAACACAGTTATTTCTGCAACTGAATTAAAAGGGGTACATTCCGGGGGGATGCTCTGTTCCGCCAGGGAACTGGGACTGTCTGAAGATGCGGATGGTCTGCTCGAATTACCTGACAGTGCTGGCACCGGGTTCGATATCCATGATTGCCTGTTCCTGCATGACAGGATCATTGAACTGGGGTTGACCCCCAACCGGGGGGATTGTCTGAGTATTGCCGGTGTCGCCAGGGAAGTTGCCGTGATCAATCAATGCGATCTGACAGAACCTGTTATCCCGGCCATTGAACCCACCACTGGGCAGTCCAGGTCGGTCCATCTGGCAGCCCCGAAGGCCTGTCCCCGTTATGTCGGCAGGGTGATTACCGATGTGGATGTGACGGTGCCAACACCACTCTGGATGACTGAAAAACTGCGGCGATCCGGGGTCCGCAGTATTAATGCCGTCGTTGATATTACCAATTTCGTCATGCTGGAACTGGGTCAACCGATGCACGCCTTCGATAATCAGAAATTGAATGGCACGATAACGGTACGTTTTGCCAGCGGCAATGAAAAATTGCGCCTGCTTGATGAATCGGAATGTGAACTGAATGAGGAAACGCTGGTTATTGCCGATGACAGGGCGGCATTAGCCATGGCAGGCATCATGGGCGGGCTTGAGAGTGCGGTTACTGCGGAAAGTAGGGACATCTTTCTGGAAAGTGCGTTTTTTACCCCCGGCGCGATCATCAGTCGTGCCCGTTACTATGGTTTGCATACGGACTCATCGCACCGCTTTGAACGCGGGGTGGATCCCGCTATCCAGCGCCGGGCGATGGAACGTGCTACGGGGTTGATCCTGGATATCTGTGGCGGGGCGGCTGGTGCCGTGACAGAGGTCAGTGAGGAATCCTGTCTGCCAGGGACGAAGACAGTGCTATTAAGACGCCATCAGATCCGGCGTGTACTGGGTATCGATGTCCCTGACGCGGTCGTGACCGGCATGTTGCAGCGAATGGACATGGTGGTGAGCCCAGTGGGACAGGGATGGGAGGTGATACCGCCTTCCCGCCGTTTCGACATTGAAATCGAGACCGATCTGATTGAGGAGATCGCACGGATCTATGGTTATGATGTCATGCCAACGCATCTGCCCCGTACACATTTAAAAATGCATCGTAGCGGTGCCAATGGCCAGAGGTTAAGGAAACTGCGTAACCTGCTGGTCAACCGGGGATACCAGGAGGCGATTACCTATAGTTTTGTGGATCCTGATTTACAGAAAGAACTGGCACCGGGACAACAAGTTATGACACTGAGCAACCCGATTGCACCGGAACTGTCGGTCATGCGCACCAGTCTCTGGCCGGGTCTGGTCAAGGCCTTGCAATATAATTTGAAACGCCAGCAGCAACGGGTACGCCTGTTTGAAACAGGCCTGGTATTTAAACTTGATGGCATGTTAAACCAGGTCCCTGCAATCGGTGGAATAATATATGGTAATAATTTTCCAAATCAATTTGATATACCATATAGTTCATGTAATTTATATGATATGAAAGCAGATACTGAGGCCCTTTTTCAGGCCCTTGGCGAGCAGTCAGCCTTGTCCTTCAGGGCGGCATCCCATACTGCCCTGCACCCGGGACAGTCTGCAGCGGTCTACATCAAGGATCAGTTAGCGGGTGTTTTTGGGGCCTTGCATCCACGCCTGCTGTTGCGACTTGATCTGCCGGAAAATGTATATGTATTTGAATTTTATGTAGAAATATTATCAAGAGAAGGCGTTCCGAAATACAAAAGGTTATCGAAATTCCCTTCCATACGGCGTGATATTGCCATTGTTGTTGCAAATGATATCCCGGTAGCCGAGATTTCAAGATGCATTCATGATATTGCCCCGGATGAATTAATTAACCTAGAGTTATTTGACGTATATCATGGCGAAGGTATTGAAAAAGGGAAAAAAAGTCTTGCTTTTAGCTTGACCTTTCAGCGATCATCTAGCACTCTTATAGATGGGGAGGTTGAGGCCATCATGAGTCGTATCCTGGAAGGCCTCGATCATGAATTCGGTGGAAAACTGAGAGAATAAGATGCCAGCACTCACAAAAGCAGATATGGCTGAAAAACTCTACGAGGAACTGGGCCTGAATAAACGGGAAGCCAAGGAAATCGTGGAAATGTTTTTTGAAGAGATCAGGACCGCACTCGAATCAGGTAATCAAGTCAAGCTCTCAGGCTATGGGAATTTTGATTTACGTGACAAGAATCAGCGGCCAGGTCGCAATCCAAAAACCGGTGAGGAGATTCCTATCAGCGCCAGACGCGTTGTAACATTCCGACCCGGCCAGAAATTAAAGGCACGGGTAGAAGCATATGCTGGAAGCATCCAACAACAGTGAATTACCGGTAATACCGGGAAAGCGTTACTTCACTATCGGTGAAGTAAGCGATCTGTGTGCAGTAAAACCCCATGTATTACGCTATTGGGAACAGGAGTTTCCCCAGCTCAAGCCGCTGAAAAGACGTGGTAATCGCCGCTATTACCAGCGCCATGATGTCATCCTCATCAGACAGATTCGCAGCCTGTTATATGAACATGGATTCACGATTGGTGGTGCCAGGTTGAAGTTATCAGGTAACGAGGCGAAAGAGGATTCCAATCAGAGCCAGCAGATCATCCGTCAGTTGAGAATGGAACTGGAAGAGGTGCTTGATATCCTGAGACGTTAGTTGAGTCTGTCCCGTCATTGTCCCGTTCGATATTCATATCAGAGCAAGAGGAAAGGATTCCATAGATCGTTACAAACTTATAAACTGTATCTCCATA
>MGXK01000152.1:3135-3409 GCA_001802375.1 Gammaproteobacteria bacterium RBG_16_51_14 | reverse complement strand
TTTAAAGTTAATAAATGTCTCTCACCGGAATGTGGAGACTTTATTAATTTTAAATTGAGGCGGTGGATGGAACCGAAACAGAGGTTCACAAAATCACGGGAGTGATTTTGAGCAGTGGAGCCCGATGAGGGCGACGCTGACCCGAATGCCCGCATACCCACAGGGTATGAAGGGCATGAAGGGTGGAGGTCAGGATGACCGGAGTAAATCCTCTCGCCCCGACCAAATTTAAAAATGCAAAGTGTCTCTCATCAAAAAATGGAGACACTTTTTA
>MGXK01000152.1:0-3102 GCA_001802375.1 Gammaproteobacteria bacterium RBG_16_51_14 | reverse complement strand
ATTTATCTGGAATAAATTTGAACAATGGCGCAAAGCGCCATTGGCCCGAATGCCCGCATACCCACAGGGTATGAAGGGCATGAAGGGTGGAGGTCAGGATGACCGGAGTAAATCCTCTCGCCCCGACCAATTCAGGGCCTCCCTAATATTGGCTGAATATCTCAACGTTCCCGTTCTTATCAAAGGTAATAACGGAGTATCGATCATATCGGTTACCCATCTCCATGCCAGGTGATCCTGCCGGCATACCGGGAGCGGATATTCCGATAACATCGGGTTTTTCGGAAAGAAGGCGTTTCACGTCCTGTGCGGGAACATGTCCCTCAACAGCGTAACCATCCACAATGGCAGTATGACAGCTCGCAATATTGTTTGTGATGCCGAACTGTTGTTTGATGGAACTGACATCCTGCAAATCAACCGAAGTCACTTCAAATCCATTATCTTCCAGGTGCTTTACCCAGTTCTTGCAACAGCCGCAGGTTGGGGATTTATAAACCATCACAAGTGGAACAGCGTCAGCGTTCTGCCAGTAGAACATGCTCCCTACTGAAATCGCTCCTATCGCCAGAATGCCAACGGCAAAACTGGTCCCAATCAGCATTCTCTTTTTCATTGTGTTTGCAGTCATTATTTCATACCAGGTTATTTTTTTCTGTTAGACCATATAAACAGACAAGATTCAATATTGAACAGGCATATTTATTCGGATTCAATGAAGCACGGCCTTGCCCTCCGTCACACGCCGTTGTTGGGCTTGATTACTGTTGTTCTACAGGCGGGTTTGCAATCGGCGGAATGCGTTTTAATTTATGCCTGAATTCATCTGTAATGGTACGGGCATCATCATAGTTACGGATCACCCGGGGGGTGATCAGGACAAGCAGTTCGGTTCGTAGTGTTTCATCCTTGGTAGAACCAAAAAGCTTACCGATCACCGGTATTTTATAGAGTCCGGGAATACCGCTTTCACTATTTGTATCTTGATTTTTTATCAATCCGCCGAGAACGATGGTTTCCCCCGAATTGATCGCGACCGTACTCTCGATCTGGCGTTGCTGGATAGTAGGGGCGTCAATCCCGGAGGAATCTGTGTCAACAGCATTACTGACTTCCTGCTTGATCTCCATGGTAACCAGGCCACTGTTGTTCACCCGTGGTGTCACCTCCAGTATGACCCCCGTTGTTTTGTACTGGATTTCATTCACGGTTGGTGCAGCCGGGTCAATATTGCTTACCGATTGCCGTGACGGTATGGGAATCTCATCGCCTATATTGATCTTGGCGGTCTGGTTGTCCAGTACCATCAGGGAAGGTGAAGACAGGACATTGAGGTCTGACTGACTGGCCAGGGCATTCAGGGCGATGCGGACATTCGCCGCACTGTCGATAATGGTATAAGAAAAACCCGGGATCGCACCAGCAAGCCCTCCTATATTTGCAACATTAGAATCAAGGGTACCTTTTCCAGAATGTTCACTATCAAAGTTGTTTTTAAAAAACCACTCCACACCATAATTGAGGTCGTCAGTCAACGTGACCTCGATGATGCTGGCCTCGATCAGCACCTGCAACGGCACCACATCCAGCTTCTGAAGTGCAGCGAGGACCATCTTGTAATCCTGCGGTGTGGCCAGGATCACCAGGGCATTGCGGGTATCGTCCGCGATGATCTCGACTGAATCACCGGAAGGCAGCACAACGCTGGTGTTTCCCACAGAAACCGGACTCGCCGGGGCGGGTTTTGCCCTGGTTTCCTCACCGGGTTTCTCGCCTGTGATCTCCACCGGGGTGGTGCCCGGAGCGAGTGCTGCTGCCGGGAAGCCTGCTGTTTGTGGTTGTGTGCTTTTAAAAACCTTTCCCAGGATTTCCGCGAGCTCGGTTGCCTTGGCATTCTGGACGTTGTACACATAGAGTTGTTGACCGACCTGTTCACCCTGTCGGTCCAGCCGGTTGACCCAGGCTTCTGCCTCATGCAGGGCCGCGGGCGTTGCGCTGATCAACAGGATGGAATTCATGCGCTCGATGGAGACAGTGCGGACCAGTCCGTCAAGTAATTCACCCTCTTCACTGCCTTCTACCCCGTTCAGAATGGAATCCAGTTCGGTTTTTAAAGTCTTTGGATCAACATTCTCCAGGGGAAACAGTCCTACCGACATCCCCTGCATCCAGTCAACGTCGAAGATCCCGATCGTCTCCTGCAGGGTATCCAGTTCCTTTGCTGTCCCCCCGAGGATGAGCAGGTTACGCCGCTTGTCAACCCGGATATTACCGGTGTCGGACACAAACGGCTCCAGGATTTTCTGCATCTCCAGCGCTGCAATGTAGGTCAATGGAATGATGCGTACGCTGTAACCGCTACTTGTCTGTGATGTGGCAGTCCCCGGCGCAAGATTTCCACGGACCGCATTTGCCTTGGGGAGAATGTGGTAAATACCGTCCGATCGGATGATCGCCGCATTGTTTATTGCCAGGATTTCTTCAAGCAATGGAAACAATTCTTCTTTCTTCACCGGGATGGCTGTTTCGATAGTGACTGTACCACCGACCTGTGGATCGATAACGTAGTTATACTTCAATAGATCACCGAGGATGACCTTGATGAACTCATTGATGCTGGTCCCCTGGAAGTTCAGGGTGATGTCCCCTTCAGCAGGTTCTTTTGTTGCACCCGCCTGAGTCAACGATGTTGCCAGCGTGAATACCGATGGTGAAATGTAGTTGCCACTCCCGATTTCCACAATCTTTTGCTGGCCCTCCATACCCGCCTGCGGTGTATTCATGACTGTTTCTTGCTGTGCAGCTGGTGTCGCTTCAGGCGTGCCGGATTGAGGGGTTGCAGGGGCAGGACTTTCCTGGGTGGCAGGAGTAAAAACCTGCCTGAGGGCGCCGGGACTGCATGCACATAATGACAGGGCAATCGCGCATGCAAGCAGATTTTTCAATATGATTCTCTTCTTCAAGATGACGCTCCTTGTGTGCGTCGGACATTTTTTATTATTAGGCCTTGCAATTCTATATTGTTTTCATCGGGATGACAGGTTAATTCGTGCTTTATTCCTCAACGGCAGGCAGTTCTTGCAGTTGCTCGATTGCGGAGTC
>MGXK01000151.1:49653-72877 GCA_001802375.1 Gammaproteobacteria bacterium RBG_16_51_14 | reverse complement strand
TATTATGGAAACAGCAACACTTAATTTACCCGACGGCCAATCTATCGATTTACCTATCATGACTGGTTCAGAAAATGAGAAGGCTATTGATATTGGAAATCTGAGATCACAAACCGGTTATATCACACTCGATCCAGGATTTGTAAATACCGGATCATGCACAAGTGACATCACTTTTCTGGATGGAGAGAAAGGTATATTACGCTATCGAGGTATCCCTATTGAACAATTGGCTGAAAAATCGACATTTGTAGAAGTATCTTATTTGTTGATCTATGGGAAATTACCCAATAAAAAGGAATTGTCTGCTTTTTCCAGTCGATTGACCTTTCATTCTATGATTCATGAAGACATGAAACACTTTTTCGAGAGTTTCTCTAACCAGGCACATCCGATGGTAACACTTTCTGCCATGGTTTCATCACTCTCTGCCTACTATACGGAAGCATCCGGTGTAGCAAAGCCGGAAGATCTGGATGTAAACGCTGCACGTTTGATTTCAAAAGTAAGGACTATTGCCGCTTTTTCCTACAAAAAATCAATCGGACAACCTTTCATTTATCCGATTAATTCATCCCTTTATTGTGAGAATTTATTAAGAATGATGTTTGCTGTACCCACTGAAGAATATGTACCAGACAAGGATATCGTAGATACAGTCAATCTATTGCTAATTCTTCACGCAGATCATGAACAAAATTGCAGCACATCCACTGTCCGCATCGTTGGCAGTAGCAAGGCCAATGTATATGCCGCAGT
The DNA here is from genome assembly GCA_001802375.1 of Gammaproteobacteria bacterium RBG_16_51_14. Classification (GTDB taxonomy): domain Bacteria; phylum Pseudomonadota; class Gammaproteobacteria; order Eutrophobiales; family Eutrophobiaceae; genus RBG-16-51-14. The sequence goes on along the minus strand of MGXK01000151.1, from coordinate 72,118 downwards.
TGCTGCCGGGATTCTTGCCCTGTGGGGTCCCTTACACGGCGGTGCAAATCAACAGGTAATTGAAATGTTACAGCAGATTGACGCTGATGGTGGCAATATTGACAAATTCATTGAACGGGTTAAGGACAAAAATTCAGGTATCCGGTTAATGGGATTCGGACATCGGGTATATAAAAACTACGATCCCCGCGCAAAAGTAATCAAAGCTGCGTGTGACAAGGTACTGAATAAATTGGGCATACATGATCCCTTGCTTGATCTGGCGATGCAACTTGAAGAACGTGCTCTTGCAGATGATTATTTTATTGAGCGTAAGCTGTATCCAAACGTCGATTTTTATAGCGGCATTATCTATCGGGCCATCGGTATCCCTGTCAATATGTACACTGTTATGTTTGCCCTTGGGCGGATGCCTGGCTGGATTGCACAATGGAAAGAAATGATGGATGACCCACATGGTCGCATCTCGCGACCACGGCAGATATATACCGGAGCAAATGCAACTGATTATATACCTATTGAAAAACGTACTTGATACTTTCTCTTTCCCATGGCAGAGCCTGATTATGGAATATGAAAATCATGGGAAAGGGAACCATTAATCGAGAGCGAACCCAACAGTAATACCTTGATATCAAGCCCCAGATCAGAGGTATATTGGCAAGCAGAAGAAACCTTTTATCCTCTTTTCAGGAATGTTTTTTGCATCTTAATCTGAATAATACAAAGGTTAGATCATCTGGATGACATATCCTGTCTCCATGTGGAGAAACCATATAATTTTTGCATTCAGCCATCAGTTTATTCGCAGCTCGCGTCAGTATCCCTTTACGACTGGTTGCAACGATCTCGTGATCATAAAGGTTATCCGAGAGCCCATCGCTGGCAAGGATCAGCGTATCTCTTTGTGCTAATTTAATACTGGGACCTATCTCGACGCGCATATCACTACTACCGATGAAATTCGAGATTAAATGACGCTCTTCATGCTGCATAGCTTCTGACTGGTCTATAAGTCCTGATTCAAGTGCATAGCCCGTTGGTGAGTGCGGCACTGTCTGGTATTTTATCTTGCCTCTGTTTCCCATCAGCATGATCGTGGAATCGCCTGCATGATAGGCACGCAAAATGTTATCTTGTATTACCGTGACTACCACTGTAGTTGCAGAACCGTTTTTTAGGTCGAGAATTTTTTCATTTGCCTGTTCAATACCATCCAGGATAGTCCCACGAATATGGGTCTCTTCATTATTTATACATCTGATAGAATTTACCAGAGTCTCAATGGTGATGCGGGAAGCCGTTTCCCCCGCCGGGAATCCACCCACACCGTCTGCAACAACAAGTACCAGCGTGCTGTCATTTACTGGTATCACAGCAAGTGCATCTTCATTAACAGTTGTCTTGGCAGGAGAACGGGATGAAAAAACGACAACATCTCCCATATCCAGGGGAATATGTTTCGGTTTTGTATATTCACTGTCAAAACATGTTAGCGGCAATGTTATTATTTGATCAGTCAATTAACTAGCTCCATTCCATTGCTTCCAGGTATTGACGAAGTTTACCTGCCGTATTGAATTTCTTCAGAACAAGCGAGCGCTTTAATCCACTACAAATCACCTTTACTTCATGTGGTTGCTTTGAGTATGACTTCTGCCCTCCAAGAGAGTCATAAAAAATCCGGATAAGATCCATAACGTCATCCCGGATATTTTCAGCGCTTGGTGCACCCCAATAGAACATATCCAGAAGTTTTAAATCGAAACTCAGGCCAATCCGTTTAACTATGATGTTCTCCGGATGCAGATCACCATGATATTCACCTGAAGAATGAATACATTCTATACCACATGCCAGCGCATAGAGGAGATGTACTGCCTTGAAAGGTGTCAAGTGCCTGCCAGGCTGACGCTTAATATAATCGGTTAATAATTCGCCCTCAACGAATTCGGAAACAAGAAAGGAGATGGGTATTTTTCGAAAAATAATGGTGTCTTGATGGGAGTATTGGATAATGATTGGGCATTTGCGCAGTTTATGCAGCTTTCGTGCATAGAATTTAAGTGATCTGTCACGAATATTCCGATGTGGAAAAAAGAATTTTGCCGTGCGTTCGATCCCGGTAGCACGCTCTCTGATCAGATAAACTTCACCTTCCCAACCAACCCCGAGCAAAGATTCAATTTGATATTTTCTGGCGATAATCCTGCCTGGTTGCAGATCGAATGATTCGATAACAGGTTGTCGATTGATATCTTGCCATGCCATTTCTTTTAGCAGACATGAATATTATTTTGAATTTATGCCCGGTATGCTGGTACAGGATCTCTGGATTATTCTAATTATTTAAAAATACAGTTTTTTGCATATTCCCTTGCTTCATTAGCGCTCCAATCAGCTTTTGGCTTTCCTTCCATTTTTTTACACCAGGCATCACTACCCACTTCCGGGGCACAGCCGGTACCAAGAGACAGAATGAAAATTAACAATGTGCAGATTATTGTTATACTTTTCATATAAATTTCCTTTTGGTTTATACGACAGGTATATCAGTTTCTGCCAATCAGGCAGATTCTATCTCATCCGAAAAATCTTATCCCAATCCATTTATAAAACCGGTAAAAAGCCAATTGGACGTAATCTTCAATCAACATAAAAAGTTGTTATTCAACAAAAATGGATTCTTCAATAAGAACCGGATAAACATATCCTGAACCAAAATCCTTATCAATATCAACTATTCCCTGGGCAGTAACAACAGAGCCTACAGTAGCTGAAGCATTCCTTGATGTGAAGACAATACTATTGCTGCCTTCGGCGCCTGTTCCATCCTTAATATGAACCCAGTTTTTCCCCATAATATTTTCATTAACCTTAATAACATCTCCATGGACCTTGACAAGTTTCCCCTTTAAGTTTTCTTTCTTCGCAAATAATTCCTCTACTGTATAAGTTTCGGCTTCATCAGACAAAGTTTGCGGTGATAGTGGAACTACAGGCTGTTCCCCTGATTCAGACTCCGGTGTTGGAGTTACTGTTGATATGTCCAGTCCGGATGATTCAAGATGGACGTTGCCAACAAACAGTATCTTGTCAAAGGTACGATCCAGTGTTTTACTCGTGAAATTGGTCATTTCCATCTGTGTGGTAAAATTTACCTTCTCTCCTGCAGCAACACTCATTTGTGGAGCTGCTATCCAGTACTTTTCACCATTTTCATCAATATTCAGGTAAGTGTAGTTTGCAGCGTCTATTGTCTCCAGGACAATTCCGCTGTGCACAGCGGATTCGGCGTTACCTTGCGGTGATGCGATGTTGCCCTGAAGCTCTTCGTCGTTGCCTTGCGGTGATGCGATGTTGCCCTGAGGCTCTTCGGCGTTAACTTGTTGTATAGCAAATGGAGCCAAAATTATAAAAACAGCCAGTGTAAATTGTCTGAATATTACTGTATGTATCATTAATCTATCCTCATTATAGAAGTCTCTGGTGCTTTCCGGTCAAATCGCAATGTTAGATTATAACAAATTCATGGATATTAACGAATCCGGGAAAAGAATCAGAGAATGCATGTAAAAATATATATATCACTTTGAAATGACAAGGAATGTCCTTACAATCAGAATATGACCATTCTTTATATTATATGACTATTACTATTAAATCGATTTAAACTGAGCCTATAAAATGAGAATCTATTCACGGAAATAAATTATCATGACTGTCGAGGCAGAAGTATCACATAATCCAGATGCTTGCCCGTATTCAGTCTTGCTGACCAATAAGTTCACAATTGATGGCAATCGACTGATAACAACCGGCTTCTTTACGGGGCCTCACACAATGGTATTTATCCTGTCTCTTTGTTTTATCATTCTTACATTGCTTCTGCTAATTGATATTGTCTTGTCCTTTGAGGCATCAATCAATATGACTGTTACAATCATCATATCTGCCTTGCTATCCGTTTTCTCGTTCAGGGCATCCTATTTGCGGACAATGCCTTTTGAAATCCAGATTGATCGCGATTCATATCAATTAAAAATTACCCGGCCGGATATACCTGACCAGGTTTTTAATGCCAATGAGGTAACATTTGCAACACAATACAGAGATTATTTTGCAAAAAATTCAGGATCCAGCTGGATAGTTGCCTGTCTGCCTGATAATAACCGGTTTTTTCTTGCTGATACGCCAGGCATTAATGACGCTGAAGCACTCCGTATCGGACTTGAACGGTGGTTGACGATAACAATCTGAATTAATACAGTACCCTCCTTCCTGTGTTGCAGGGTCATTATTCCTGTCGTCGGAAGGGTTTTTATCGATATATAAGAGCAATTTTAAAGCCCTAACACATCCTGCATATCAAAAAGTCCCCGGTCTTTTCCGCTCACCCACAGGGCGGCCCTCACCGCACCAGTTGCAAACGTCTTCCTTGATGTTGCCTTATGTGAAATTTCAACACGCTCACCTGCGGTAGCAAACATGACAGTATGTTCACCGACAATATCACCGGCACGAATGGTTTCAAATCCTATGGTCTTTTTGTTCCTGACGCCGGTATGCCCTTCCCGGCCATAGATGGCGCAGTCCTTCAAATCGCGGCCCAGGGCATTCGCAACCACTTCTCCCATGCGCAGTGAGGTACCGGATGGCGCATCCTTCTTTTCTCGATGATGCGCTTCAATAATCTCGATATCAGCATCATTACCAACCACCCGGGCTGCCACTTCCAGTAACTTGAAGCAAAGATTCACACCGATGCTCATGTTCGGGGCAAAGACGATTGCAATCTCTTCTGATGCCTTCCTGATGGTTTCCTTTTGTTCTTCGGAAAGTCCGGTAGTCCCAATGACCATGTTCTTGCCTGCGGCACGACACTTTTCCACGTTAGCAGGTACAGATCCGGCCAGGGTGAAATCAATTATGACATCCAGTAAATCAGCTACAGCTGCGATGTCATCTGTTATCGAAACACCGAGATTGCCAAGCCCTGCTATCTCGCCAGCATCCATTCCCGTCATCGGTGATTCATTGTGTTCTATTGCTGCGGCAATCACTACGCCTTCGGTATCATGACAAACCTCGAGAATGGTTTTCCCCATCCTCCCCGCAGCACCACATATCCCGATCTTGACTGCCATGTTGTCATATATCCTTTGTCAGTTGTTAATCGTTACTCGATTATAGTCTGGTGACTTATGTTGAAAGTAATTGTACAAGATGACCATTATTACTGAATAGCTGTTCCTGACCCCATGGATATTGTCAGGATGAATATGATTTCTAGTATCAAAAATAATTAAATCAGCCATAGGGAATATTGTTTTTACATGGATGATATATCCACCCTTTATCTTTACATCACTCATTGATTGCAGAGGAATTCAGAACAATTATTTAATTTGTCATAGAGTCAAAGAATTTCTTGACTCCATTCAGCCATGAACTTGTCCGCGGATTATGATTATATCCTCCCGTTTGCATGGATTCCTCAAATTTCTGAAGCAGTTCTTTCTGCCTGCGATCCAGGTTTACCGGTGTCTCTACAATCACTCGACAAAGCAGATCACCCTTCGATGATGCCCGGACTGATTTGACCCCCTTGCCTCGCAAGCGAAACAGTTTGCCACTTTGTGTTTCCGATGGAATTTTCAATTTAACCCGCCCGTCCAGTGTTGGCACTTCCAGTTCACCACCCAGGGCTGCCATTGTAAAACTTATCGGCACATCACAATGAAGATCCGTATTATCACGTGTAAAAATAGGATGTTGTTTTACAATGACATTGACATACAGATCCCCTGGTGGTCCTTTATTCTCACCGGCCTCACCTTCGCCTGACAAACGGATACGATCACCATTATCAACACCAGGAGGTACTTTTACAGATATCGTTTTGTTATCACGTACGCGTCCCTGACCATGGCACGTCCCACATGGATTATTAATGAATTTGCCCTGACCTCGGCACTGCGGGCAGGTCTGCTGGACAGAGAAAAAACCCTGTTGCATGCGTACCTGGCCCTGTCCACCACAGGTTGGACAACTGACCGGGGAACTTCCTTTTTTCGCCCCCGAACCTTCACAGCTTTCACATAAAACAAGTTTCGGTACACGAATTTTAACCGTGGATCCGGCAACGGCCTCCTCCAGATTCAGTTCAAGGTCGTAGCGCAGGTCTGCACCACGATAAACCCGTTCACGTCCACGTACTCCTGCACTGCCAAAGATATCGCCGAAGACACTGTCGAATATATCTCCAAACCCACCCTGAAAACCACCAGCCCCGCCGAAACCACCTGCGGCAGTTGCATCTACACCGGCATGCCCAAACTGGTCGTAGGCTGCCCGCTTGCGTTCATCGGACAAAACATCGTAGGCCTCTTTGGCTTCCTTGAATTTATCTTCCGCCGTGACGTCACCCGTATTCCGATCAGGATGAAATTTCATCGCCATCCTGCGGTAGGCTTTTTTCAGCTCCGCTTCGGTCGCGTTTCTTGAAACGTCAAGGACCTCATAATAATCTCGTTTATTACTCATTCTGTATACGAACGCAAGCCCGAAGAAAGAAATTTCTCTCTCCCGGGCTGAGTTAAATAACGGTACAACTGTTTAACACCGTAATACCTGACTGGCGCAGCCTGCCTGGATACCTGCTAGATATTATTTCCTGTCGTTGTCGACTTCCTCAAATTCGGCATCCACAACAGTTCCTTCCTCTGCCTTGCCATCCTCGGAAGAAGGGTTTGCTGCACCTCCGGTCTCGGCAGACTGTGCTGTCTGTGCCTGTTCCGCATAGGCCTTTTCCGCCAGTTTGCCTGCAAGTTCTGTCAATCGTCTGGTTTTCTCCTCAATCACATCCTTGTTATCACCCTTGATTACATCTTCCACCCCACTGATCGCGGCCTCGATATCCTTTTTCTCCTGCTCGCCAACCTTATCACCAAGTTCTTTCATGGATTTTCTGGTCGCATGGACCATTTGTTCCGCCAAATTACGCGACTCTATCAGTTCCCTGGCCTTGCGGTCTTCCTCGGCATGCGCTTCGGCATCCTTGATCATCTTTTCGATTTCCTCATCTGACAGACCACTCGAAGCCTTGATAATAATGGACTGTTTCTTACCGGTTGCCTTGTCTTTGGCAGAAACATTCAGGATGCCGTTGGCATCTATATCAAAGTTCACTTCAATCTGGGGAATACCACGAGACGCCGGCGGAATATCTGTCAGATCAAAGCGCCCAAGTGATTTATTTCCCACAGCTATATCACGTTCTCCCTGCAGAACATGCACGGTAACGGCTGTTTGATTATCCTCGGCCGTCGAGAAGGTCTGGTTAGCCTTGGTCGGGATGGTGGTGTTCTTTTCAATAAGCTTGGTCATAACACCGCCCAGGGTTTCAATACCCAGCGACAGGGGGGTCACGTCGAGTAACAGGATATCTTTTACATCACCACCCAGTACACCCGCCTGGATCGCGGCACCCACGGCAACCGCTTCGTCCGGGTTGACGTCTTTACGCGGCTCCTTGCCAAAGATTTCCTGTACCTTTGCCTGTACCTTCGGCATACGGGTCTGGCCACCCACCAGGATCACATCGTTAATGTCTGATGCAGGCAGGCCTGCATCCTCCAGGGCTATTTTGCATGGTCCGATGGTTCGTTCGATCAGGTCATCCACCAGTGATTCCAGCTTTGCCCGTGTCATTTTGATATTCAGGTGTTTCGGGCCGCTGGCATCCGCCGTTATATATGGTAGATTTACATCTGTCTGCTGACTGGAAGAGAGCTCAATCTTGGCCTTTTCAGCCGCTTCCTTCAGCCGCTGTAATGCGAGAGGATCGTTATGCAGATCGATACCCTGATCCTTTTTGAATGTATCACAAAGAAAATCGATGATTCGGAAGTCGAAGTCCTCCCCTCCGAGAAAGGTATCCCCATTGGTTGATAACACCTCAAACTGGTGTTCGCCATCAACCTCGGCAATCTCGATGATGGAAATATCAAAGGTTCCACCACCCAGGTCATACACGGCGATCTTGGTGTCACCGCGTTTCTTGTCCATACCATAGGCAAGTGCCGCTGCCGTCGGTTCGTTGATGATACGTTTAACATCCAGGCCGGCAATACGTCCTGCATCCTTGGTTGCCTGGCGCTGGGAATCGTTAAAGTAGGCCGGCACAGTAATCACGGCTTCCCTGACCTCTTCTCCAAGATAATCCTCTGCGGTTTTTTTCATTTTCATCAGTACACGGGCAGAGATTTCCGGGGGGGCCATTTTCTTGCCCGCGACCTCAATCCAGGCATCATTGTTATCTGCCTTGACAATCTTGTAAGGCACCATGTGGATATCCTTCTGAACTACGTCATCCGAAAAACGACGCCCAATCAGCCGTTTAATGGCGTACAGGGTGTTTTTCGGATTCGTCACCGATTGACGCTTGGCAGATTGACCTACCAGGATTTCCTCATCATCCGTATAGGCTACGATGGACGGCGTAGTTCTCCCACCTTCACTGTTTTCAATGACCTTGGTCTGGCCGCCTTCCAGTACGGCCACGCAGGAATTGGTGGTTCCGAGGTCGATGCCGATTATTTTTGCCATCTTATTACTCTCCAGAATTCTTAACTGTTTAATTTTACAATAAAAAAACCATCTATACTGTTCTGCTGCTATATGTGGGTGACCTGCTACTATTTCAAGATAACAAACCCGTTATTTTGCAACAATTACCATGGCAGGCCGGACCAGACGCCCGTTCAGTTCATAACCCTTTTGCACGACAGTCGTCACCGTCCCGGCATCTGCCCCCTCAACCTCATGCATGAAAATCGCCTGGTGTTGCTCCGGATTGAATTTTTCACCCTGAGGATCTATCACCCTGATACCGAATTTGTCCATGCAGGTGACAAGCATCTTTAATGTCAGATCCATCCCATCGCGAAGATCGCCGATATTCTCGGCATTTTGCACAGCTGATATCCCCAATTCCATACTGTCTATGACCGGCACCAATTCTGAAACAAATTTTTCGAGTGCGTATTTATGCGCGTTTTCGATATCCCTGATGGTGCGCTTGCGCAGATTATCCATCTCCGCCTGTGCCCGTAGGGCTTTATCCAGATTCTCCTCAACTGCCTGTTTCTGGATTTCGAGTTCCTGGCTAAGAGACTCGATTGTTGGTTCCACTTCACCGGCACCGTTCTTCGATACTTCAACGATGGCTGTATCAGGCTGCTCCTGCCCGGTATCTGAACCCTGTATTTCCTGCCCTGTTTCGGTTTCCCTGTCCTCGCGGGACATATTCTGTTTACCTGACATAATCTTCCTCATTTTTAAAGACAATACAAATCCCCCTGACACCTGCAGGTTTGCAGGTGCCAGTGCAAAAGTGGGGACTAATTCCTGGAATTCAAGGCGGATCCCAGCATTTTTGCCGTGATATCAACAATCGGGATAACCCGATCATAATGCATGCGGGTAGGGCCAATGATGCCCAGCACACCAAGTATCTGACCATCAACCTCATAAGGCGATGTGACGATACTGCAATCATCGAGTACCTCGTAACCCGATTCTTCACCAATAAATATCTGCACCCCGGTAGCATGAATCGACTGTTCCAGCAGATGCAGGATATCGCGTTTCTGGTTAAAACTCTCAAACAGTTTCCTCAATTTTTCCACATCACACATTTCAGCCACATTCATCAGATTGGTCTGTCCTGACAAAACATAATCATCTCCCGATTCACCTGACATGAATGCCTTTTGCGCCATTTCAATCGCCATTTGCATGAGTTGGCTCACATTGTCTTTCATCTGTTCCAGCTCATGAATCAGCTCGGTGCGCACCTTGGTAAGTTCCTTGCCTGAAAAGACTTTATTCAGATAATTTGATGCCTGTTGCAGTTCAGACGCTGAATACACGCGTGCCGTGTGAATAATCCGGTTCTGGATTTCACGATCACTGACGATCAGGATTACCAGCACCCTGTTATCCGAGAGGGTCACAAACTCCACGTGTTGCAACACGGGTTGATCACTGCGGGGCAGCATAACCACACTCACGAGCCGGGTAATATCTGACAACATGGACGAGGTACGATTCAGGAGTGATTTCATGTCCTGTCCAGAATCCAGTTCCTTTGCAATCTTTTCTATTTCACTTGAATCCAGGTCATGAACACACAGCAGGCTATCAACAAACAGGCGGTAACCCTTGGCAGTCGGTATACGCCCGGCAGAGGTATGTGGCGAACGCAACAACCCAAGGTCTTCAAGATCGGCCATTATATTGCGTATCGTCGCCGGACTCAGTTCCAGGTTCGTATCCCTGGCCAGGGTCCGTGAACCGACGGGATGGCCATCCTGAATGAAATGATCGACCAGGGCCTTAAAAAGCTGCAGGCTGCGTTCTGGCAGTTGTATGGGTTCTGTTGATAATGGCATAGCTGAAAATTGTCCAAATGGCACCTGAATTTAGCACTCTCGTCAGCCGAGTGCAAAAACTCATATTCTCCCGCCTTATTTCACAATTTGAAATAAGTAATCAACCATGTATTGGCCGAGCCTTCAGTCCATGCTAAGTTTGACAAGTAAAACCAAAGGGAATCCCTAAAATAATGTTTAATCGTATCGGCCTTATTACCAATCTGGGCACCAATGAAATCGGGGGAACCCTTTCTACATTAACAGGTTACCTGAAAAAATATGATACAGAGATTATATTTGCGGCCGGTTGCCGCAATCTTGCTACGGATAAATCATTTCGGATTGCCGATGGAAAGGAATTTGCCGGGGCGTGTGACCTGGTAATTGCCCTGGGAGGTGATGGGACCATGCTCATGGCGGCACACCTGCTTATCGACCATGACGTCCCTTTGCTTGGCATAAATCTTGGCAGGCTGGGTTTTCTCTCGGATATCCGGGCTGATGCAATCCAAACCGAACTTGATGAGATATTACAGGGCAATTACACAGAAGATAAACGTTTCCTGCTACGTGGCCAGATCTATCGTGGTCATAAAATGTTGTTGGAAAGCTATGCCTTCAACGATGTCATCATCCAGAAATGGAATATCGCCCGCCTGGTCGAGCTGGAGACCTATGTTAATGGAACATTTGTGCACAAGCAGCGTTCGGATGGCATTATCGTTGCTACACCGACAGGTTCAACCGCCTACGCCATGTCAGGTGGGGGTCCGATCCTGCATCCATCTCTGGATGCCCTGGTGCTGGTCCCCATTTGCCCACATACCCTGAGTAACCGGCCAATTGTGGTTGACGGGAACAGCCATATCGAGATCATCGTTGGTACACGGGAAATAGACCATGCCCGCATGACCTGTGACGGTGATATCAAAAAAGAACTGGCACCGGGTGATCGTGTCAGTATCCAGAAGAAAGACAAATATATTCGTTTAATCCACCCGCCAAAACATGATCAGTTCCATATCCTGCGGGAGAAGCTGCACTGGGGTAGAGACTGTTGCTAAGACAGCTGATCATCAGGGATTTTGCGGTCATAGAGACACTCGATCTGCAATTTCAGTCAGGGATGATCGTTTTTACCGGTGAGACGGGTGCCGGCAAATCCATACTCGTTGATGCCATGGCCCTGGTTTTGGGCGATCGTGCGGACAACACAATCATCCGGGGAGGATGTGATCGTACAGAAATCACCGCTGTTTTTTCAACGGAACAAAATCATGCAATCCGGGTATTTCTCGATGAGCAGGGGATCGAATACGATGATGAGATACTCATCAGGCGCATAATCAACAAGGAGGGTCGTTCACGTGCCTTTATCAATGGTACTCCTGTCCCCCTTCAGCTATTGCGTGAACTGGGCGAACAACTGGTGGATATTCATGGCCAGAATACACACCAGTCCCTTTCCCGCCGTGATGTACAACGTTCACTGATCGATGATTTCGGACAACACGAAGGTGTTTTGCAGGAGGTAAAGCAGTCCTGGAAAGAATGGCATGAAGCAACTACACAACTTGCTGCATTGACGGTCGGTAATTCAGACCATGAAGCGCACATTGCCTTGCTACGATACCAGATCCAGGAACTGGATTTATTGCAACTTGAACCTTCCGAATATCAGAAGCTGTCAGAAGAACATTCCAGGCTGGCAAATGTCAATCGTTTGCTCGGGACCAGCCAGCAGGCCCTCAATGATCTGAGTGAAAATGAAAAATCAATTGCCTCCAGACTTGACCTGATACTGCGTGAACTACAGGCACTGCAGACTGTAGACCCGTCGTTATCTGCAGCAATTGGATTCCTGGAAAACGCAACGATACAGATCGATGAAGCCAGGGATGAATTGCGTCAGTATACCGATCACCTGGATCTGGATCCGGAACGCCTCCAGGTTGTCGAAAAGCGTCTTGATGTGTTGCATGATATGGCACGTAAACACAGGGTTAGACCGGAAGACCTTGATAGCCATTTGAACAGACTTGCTGACGAGTTAAAACACCATATCGACAACAGCAACCGGGGGGATGAATTAAGGTCAATCCAGTCTCGTGCGCTGGATCTGTATTATCAACATGCGAGTAAACTGAATGCTTGCAGGAAAACTGCAATAAAGGAATTTACACAGGCCGTCACAAAAAAAATACATGCCCTTGGTATGGATGGAAGTATATTCCAGATTGAAATGGAATCCGTCAAAGATCATGATCCATCACCATATGGAATGGATCACATTGAATTCCTGATTACGACCAATCCGGGACAGCCCCTGCGCAGTCTTGGCAAGGTGGCCTCGGGAGGGGAACTCTCCCGTATCAGTCTTGCCATCCGGGTAACTGGATCACAGGATAAAGGTATTCAAACCCTGGTTTTCGATGAGGTCGATGCCGGGATAGGTGGCGGTGTGGCTGAAATTGTCGGTGATCTTTTGCATGAACTTGCTAAACATCGGCAGGTTTTTTGTGTGACGCACTTGCCACAGATAGCATCACTGGCTGATCACCACATGCAGGTGCAGAAATTGATGAACGAAAAACAGACATTTACCCTCGTCAATGAACTAAACAAAAATGAAAGGGTAGATGAAATTGCCAGGATGCTGGGAGGTATCAGGATTACGGATCAAAGCCGTGCACATGCTATGGAAATGTTAAATCCGGAGCGTGGCAACCTGGCAGGATAGACGTTACCTGGCACAAGCTGCATCCTATGATATAAAACGGTGAACTATGGTGTGGCAGGCACAATACCCGGTACCGGATAGATAGCAACGCAGGTAAAATCAGGACCTTCAGTCTTCCCTGGGTTTTACATACAGTACCAGACTGTGATCTTCAATGATATAACCATGCCTGGCTGCGATTTCTCTCTGGATCCGTTCGATTTCATCATCCTTGAATTCAATGACCCTGCCGGTTTTAAGACACACCATATGATCATGATGACTGCCCCGATCGAGTTCAAATACGGAGTGACCTGAATCAAAATGATGGCGTATCACCAGACCTGCCGCCTCAAATTGTGTCAACACACGATAAACCGTTGCCAGGCCAACTTGTTCGTTTGAATCAAGCAATGCCTTGTAAACGTCTTCCGCACTCATATGCCGATGTTCAGACTCTTCCATTATCTGCAGGATTTTTATCCTCGGCAAGGTTGCCTTCAGGCCGGCTTTTTTCAGATCCTGTGATTCCACACATTACCCCCGTAATTCACACTATTTGCATGTGTCTGCTGATTATGTATCACCTGCATACAGATAGTGGTAAATTATACTTCAGCCCCAGGCAAATGTCGTTGTGTAAATCCCTGCTTATAGGTATTCTGATTTAATATGTTAATGCTTATGTTTCCCCCTTCAATACAGGACAGATGTGGTAATGTCCGGGCTATTTTTATATGCCTCTTGCTCATGATTCCTTGCGGATGTACCAGAAATTACGATGGCGGCTGGAATGTTCCCCTTGTGCACAAGATTGATATCCAGCAAGGCAATGTCATTGATCAATCCATGATTGACAAACTGAAGCAGGGCATGGATAAAACACAGGTCCGTTTCATCATGGGAACCCCTGTTCTTGTTGATCCCTTTCATAATAATCGCTGGGATTATATCTACAGTTTCCAGAGAGGGAGCAGACAGCGTGAGCAACGACATATATCCCTCTATTTTGAGGATGAAAAACTGGCATATATCAAGGGTGATGTGCAAACTTCCCTGATACAGCACGCTACGGATGATTTAAAAGAGGGAGAGAGTGTTGTTGTCCCCTTGGCTTATAAAAAAGAAAAAGGGGTATTCGGACGCATCATTGACAAGTTAAATCCCTGGAGCGACGAATCACCCCCGGATCGGGAGTCTGAACAGACTGATGTTAATACACAAGGCGATGACAGTTCAGATGGCGAGCTTGAATAGAAAGCTTGAATCAGCAATTGATACCCGGATCGGAGTTGTAATTCGGAATCCCTGTAACCTTCCAGGTCACAAACAATAATCAATCCATTATGTTCTTGTCAGGGATATGGCTGAATTATCCCGCCTTTACTGTATTGGATCCGCAGGGCATGGATTCATCATCAATCAAACAGCCACCTGCAACACCAGGAGAAACAAGGTGTATGGACAGGGACTCTACATGGATTATTTTCTGACAGTCCTTAACGCTGCCCGTAGACCTGTTGCGCCCGCTGTGCAAATGCATCTACAAGCGAATCAATGATAAGATGAAATGCCCTGCCAAGCGTATGTTTAAGCAATCTGTTTTTGAATTCAAAATTCATCCTGAGTGCAATGGAACAGTTTTTTTCATCAACAGGTTCAAACTGCCAGTGGCCCTGCAGATTTTTAAACGGGCCCTTGACTAACTGTATGCTGATACTTTTGCCCGGCACCATGTAATTTTCCGTAGTGAAGGTATATCTGATTTTGCTGATAGCAAGCGACATTGAGGCAATTGAATGTCTTTCATTACCGGTATGAACCTGGGACTGGATACACCAGGGCAGAAATTCAGGATAGGATTCAATATCGATTACAAGGGCATACATTTCTTCAGCACTGTAAGCAACTTCTGTATTTTTACGTATTTCGGTCATGGCAGACAACATGCTCAATCAACAAGGTCAGGTTCCCTGAATGCGCCAATGGCATGCATGAAGATCAAGACAACACCGTCTGGTGCGATGTAGTGAACCACAAACCATACGCATTCATGAGGAGATCCCAAAAACGATATAATAACTGATGAAGTTACTGGCATACATCCCTGTATAAAGGCATGAACAACTATTCTTGATCCTTCCAGGCAAACTACTTCCGGATTCTGTCATAACTGCGGTTAATAATACGGAATACGCTGAATCATTATCGGTGTAGCGCAGAAAACTGACAGCTGAAAGAGGTATCGTTACTACTTGCAGCAGATATATCCTGAGTTGATTAAACGGCTTTCCGGCAACACCTGTTATAATCGCACCATAACCAGACATGTATATATAAGGCCCATGGCCAAACAGAAAAAATCCAGTTCATCCGGCAATACCATCATCCTCAACAAAAAAGCCCGTCATGATTTTTTTATTGAGGAGCGGTATGAAGCCGGCCTTGCCCTTGAAGGATGGGAAGTAAAAAGCCTGCGCGCCGGCCAAGTTCAGATCCGCGACAGTTACATCCTTCTGAAAGAAGGAGAGGCATTTCTCTTTGGCGCACTGATCACTCCCCTGCCGACGGCTTCAACACATATCAATCCTGACCAACAACGTGATCGTAAACTGCTCATGCATCGAAAGGAACTCAGCAAATTAATCGGAGCTGTCGAACGCAAGGGTTATACCTTGATACCGACAGCCATGTACTGGAAGCAGGGCCGCGCAAAGATCGAAATCGGTCTGGCCAGGGGTAAAAAGGCATATGACAAACGTGCAACTGAAAAAGAAAGGGACTGGAATCGCGAGAAACAGCGGTTGTTTAAACATTCCTGATGCTCTGTGATTTTATATGTTCCCCCTGGCCGCAGGGTATATTTCAGACGCACTTACCCCACAGGGGGTACCGAGGCCCTTCGGATGCATCTGGGGAACAGAGGAAAATAATTTGTTTTGTAGGTTGCTTCCACGTCAATCTCTGTGGAGTCTGTGCCCTCAATAGCAGTATTTTCATAATCTTCTCTAGCTTTGAAACTCCAGTCCGCCTAGAATACTCCAAGGAATATTGAATCTCTCAGACTCTGACTTCGGGGGCGTATCTGGCTTCGACGTGGGTCACAAAACCTGAGGGGCATGCCGAGGGGCAGAATACCTCGTAAAACCAGCTGCAACTATAATAGTTGCCAACGACGACAACTACGCACTAGCCGCTTAAGCCGGTTAGCCTTCGACAGAGTATGTGCTTGTGCACTCAAATCGGGGGTCGACTCTCACAAGATCGCGATGAAACCTGTCCGGGGTGGATTCGTTAAAACCTTACCGGAATCGTCACTTGTTTTCCCTGCCGTTCGGGTAGCAAGCGATTAAATGAATAGAGCCGGCTAAGCATGTAGAACCGATGGTGGCGTACTTGCGGACGCGGGTTCAACTCCCGCCGCCTCCACCATAAGTAACAAAAAAGCCTCCCTCGTGGAGGTTTTTTTGTTACTTATGGTGAGGGGATGATGAAACTGCATAGCGGGTTTACGACGCTTAGGAAGTAAACAGTGGGGATAAAAATACCCGAAACAGGGGACTTTACCGGGTTATGGTCGTCCCCGATCCGGATGATTATCAGGGCCGGGGGATGGTCTTGATATTGGAGGCGTCCAGGGATTTCATAACTCACCATGATCGGGGTTTATCCCTGTGCAATTATTAATTTTTGGGAGGAAGCCTAATGTTCTCCATTGTAAGATCACCTGCATTTATCAGATTATCCACCTTGACCTCTGTCTTTCTGAGTGCGTCCTCCAGATGTTGCATAGTCTTGCCATCAAAGCCACCGATTCTTTCAGCCTCACTCTCAAAATAGTGGACATCGTGTAAAAATTCTTTCAGGATTTTTTTGGCTTCATTTGCAGTGTTTTTATAGACTTTCTTTTTTTCTTCCTCTTGAGCGATAAACATTTTTGTGAAGTAATTCGTATAAATACCAAAGCCTACAAGAAGCAGGAAGATCAGTATCTTCAAGCATAATTCATAAATGTCTGACGGAATTAACGTAAACGTATGTCCCTCGTGGGAATGCCACTCAATCAACGCGTCGGCAAGCCAGTATGTAATGGCAATAATAGTGCTCAACGGGATGTAATTTCGATTTTTCATTACTTTATTCATTGCAAGAATGGCCATGACTGATAATTTATTTTCACCTTTGGATTATAGCACCTGATTATTCCTGGTAGTGTGATGCACTACCGTAACCAACCCTGTTTGTATCTCATTAATATCAGGATTGTTTACCTGGCGTTAATTTTCTGTGTAGTTCCGTTATCAAGGATAAAATTTAACCCCTCTCTTCCGCAGATTCTCATTTTTCGCCCCGGCCGGCACTACGTTTCCTGGAAAGCAGTTCTCCCAGCGGGCATTGATTCGTTTGGATCGTTCCAAAATGAATAGTGCAACAGTGCAATCCAGATTATATTTGCCTATCAATGCCCTCTATATTACAAATTCAACTGAGTAATTCAAGGTCGGCAAAGATGCAGTGAATCCTGCGTCCCAATGTACTCCCATATTGTGTGACATGGCATTTATTACTAGCAGATTCAAGTCCGGATTGTTATGAAATGAAAAAAGCGATATTACCCATTTTGTTTGTAATCATGATTTCTGGTCCTTTACTGGAATTATTGAGTGGTGAGATCTATTTCAACCTGGATTGGCAAACTGCAGACCGATCCAGTGCCCATATTGCACCAGACCCTGACCAGGTGCATGAAGCAATTGTCCAGGTCTATACAGCACGGGCCTTTAACTGGAGGGGAATACTTGCCGTTCATACCTGGATCGCAACGAAATCTGAAAATGCAGCGGAATATATAGTGCATCAGAAAATTGGCTGGAGAAAATGGCAAGGTTTGCCGGTAGTCGTCTCTGAACCTGATATTCCCGACAGATTATGGTATGGGGTTACACCGGAAATTATCCTTGATTTGAGAGGACCGGAAGCCGGGAAGGCAATTGCCGGTATTCTTGAGGCAGTAGAAACCTATCCATATAAACATCAATACCAGATGTGGCCAGGACCAAACAGTAATACATTTATTGCCTATATTTACAGACGAGTACCGGAAATGAACAAGGACCTTCCAACAACAGCCATTGGTAAGGATTTTTTACCCAATGGCGGTATTATTTCGTCGGCGCCCAGCAAAACAGGTCTGCAAGTTTCTGTTTACGGACTGATTGGTTTTACCGTTGCCTTGAAGGAAGGCATCGAACTCAATATTTTTGGAATGACTTTGGGAATAGACCCCATCGACATTGCAATCAAACTCCCTGGTATCGGCCAAATCGGATTGAAATAATCATTCTGCAGATTTCATCGAATCTTCATTTCGTTGATTTATTTCTGATATA
Organism: Gammaproteobacteria bacterium RBG_16_51_14; assembly: GCA_001802375.1. Lineage (GTDB taxonomy): Bacteria > Pseudomonadota > Gammaproteobacteria > Eutrophobiales > Eutrophobiaceae > RBG-16-51-14. The sequence continues at coordinate 53,570 of MGXK01000151.1, read as the reverse complement.
CACATCTTGTCACTAATCTGCATATCCATCTATCCGGGTTCATTTTGCCAATGCTTGCTACAATAATTACAGTAGCCAGCATTGGCTGCCCCTTAAACAGAAAAATCAATACCGTACGATGAAAACGTATCGAAAGCTTTTTAATAACAGTTTCCAGCGGGCAATTGTTCCGGATCACCACAAATTTTATAAACACTTCTGCCAGAATCTGGTCGCTGCAGATCCGGAAATAGCCGAGTTGTTTGCAAAAACCGATATGGAGCAGCAGATAGACATGCTCATACAATCAATGACCCATATAATGGCCTTTTCAGCCACACTGAAACCCACTGATGAATTGAAAAAAATAGCAAAATTGCATGGCAGTGGGGAACTGACTATACCGGCAAAATATTATGATGTCTGGCTTGATTGCATGATCAAAACGGTTGAGGAATTTGATCCGAAGTTTGATGAACATATCGAAATTTCCTGGAGAATTCTTATGGCCCCTGGATTAGCGTATATGAAATCATTTTGTAATCACTAAATTAAAAAATATCCTTGCATCAGGATTGCATACTCGTAATCTCTGTCTGGTTTGCACCGCATCCGGATAATATCGGATGCAGGCACCTAAAAATCGATTATTTCGCCCCTTTGCACCCATTTCCAGAAATCTTCTATTGGCATCGGCCTTGCCAGGGCATGTCCCTGGGCAATGTCGCAATTCAGATCCGCCAACAGCCGGACAGTCTCGGTATCTTCCGATCCCTCGGCGACAACCTGAATGTTCAAACCGTGGGCCATGTTGATTGTCGAGATGACAACCACCTGATCATTGGGTGAAGTACACAAGTTTTTAACAAACGACTTGTCAATCTTGATCTCGACCGGATTAAGTTGCTTTATATAGCTGAGTGATGAATACCCCGTACCAAAATCGTCAATTGACAAAACTATGCCAGCCTCTTGCAGAGCCATCACTGATTTCAAAACGCTTTGTTTGTCATTGGTTGTGGCGGTTTCCGTAATTTCCAGTACCAGGTGATCAGTCCAGTCTTTCACAAGAGCAATTGTTCTTGTTGCGAAATCCGGAGTGGCAAAGTCCTTGGCAGATACATTAACGCTGAGCTTGATCTGCTCATCCTTCCTGAAGTGGTTATCCATGAAAATAACGACCTGTTCAATAACGAACATGGTCAGTTCCCGAATAAGACCGAATTTTTCTGCGAGTGGAATAAAAATGTCAGGTTCCAATTCTCCAAATTTGGGGTGATGCCATCTAACCAGTACTTCACCACCGATAACAGCATGCTTGAGCAGATCCACTTTAGGCTGACAGAACAACCTGATTTGATGCTCCTGCAAGGCCTGGCGTAAATCAGCCATCAGCGTCAGGTTACGGGGATCAGGTTCATATTGCCTTGAATAACCGATGTATGCCTGTTCCAGATCGATACTGACTGACTGGGCAAGTTCGGCGTTCCGGATCAAAACCTCTGCATCAGTCCCGTCATCCGGATAAAGCGCATATCCCGAGCGAAATTGAAGGTCAATACGAACACCCTGGACTATCTTGGGTTGATAAAACCGGTGCAGTAGTGTCTGTATTTGATCATGGACATCGCAGGTATCTCTCATACCATCCATCATCACACAAAACTGACCGGGTAAAAATGCACTGGCAGACTTGCTATACTGAGCTTTCATATCGGCCCCGATAATTTTCAGTAATTGAGTACCGACTTCATAGCCTCCCAGTTGATTTATATCCGAAAGATTCATTATCTTGAACGAATAGACGGCAAATTTCCTGTTATCCGCTCGTGCATCTTCTATCGTAGCCTCAAGCAGGAGAATGAAACTATTACGATTCGGGAGACCTGTCAGGATATCGTTGTATGCCAGATATTGTGCCTCTTTCTCCGCCTTTCTCCGCCTTGTCTGTTCAGTGGATAAAGCGTCGGCTTGCTGCCCCACCTTGCTTCGCAAGCGCCTGGAAAATACGAGACTCGCAAGCAGAGCCAGAAAAATGGGCAGGAAAATCAGGGAGGCATTTTTTAAAAAACTGTGTTCTATTTCTGTAATCGAATCTGTGGTTACAAACCAGCGTTTGTAAATCAAATCAAATTGACCCGTCTGCTTGAGGTTGCCCAGACCCTCGTTCAATTTTGCCAGTAATTCAGTATTTCCTTTGCGCACCGCGAAGCCATAATTTTCGGCCAGTACCGGCGGTCCAATGATCCGTAGTGATGCCAGATTGTATTTATCAATGACAAAACGGGCTGTATTTTCAGGTAACAGGCCATAATCGTACTTGCCGGTGGCAAGAAGAATCAATACTTCGGCGGCATCATTTGTTAACACAGGTAACATATTAATACCGGTTTCCCTGAGTGATTCCTCAACGTATCCACCGCGCTGAAGAATGATCTCCTTTCCGCCAAGCTGGTCGATTCCCTCAACAGGCGGACTTTTTTCATGACCATAGATCAAATGGTAACTCATAATATATGGTTGAGAGACATCATAACGGGAAGCGCGTTTGGCCGATATGAACATGGGCACAACATCAACGATACCCTGTTCGAGATTCCTGAGCGCAACAACCGTGTCCCCAAGTTGAAACTCGACTTTACATCCGATCGTCCCGGCGATGGCTTCACCGAGATCAACATCAAACCCGGCCGGAACACCTTGATCATTAATAAAATGGAATGGAGGATAGTTTGCATCACCTCCAATTATCAATGTGCGGGAAAAGATATCAGAAGGGGAACCGGGCCAGGATTCTGTTGCTGCATGGGCACAAGTCAGAAGGGAGGAATACATCAACAACAGGATCGTTTTACTTACTCCTCGTTCCAGAATCTGCGGGGTCACCTGCTTGCCTCCACGTTTTTGACGATGATAATGCAATACAACACCCTGTTCATTTATGACTCCTCATGAGCAATTTTCGGGTCATCAGCCTACATTTCCAGCATGTAGATCACATGTCAACACAATTCATAATGAAACCGGGAACTGGCCTTCTCAACCATCCCCCTCTGGTTTCCTCCCTTGAGGTGTGGGTGATTTCACCAATATCGCACGGTGTTTCCTTCGCTCTATAATTATTATCAGGCTAGTTTACCCGCTAAAGTTCCATACGGCATCCTGACACAGGTTTTTCATCTTGCCCTGGATAAACTGCAGGCATTTTCACAATTAGAATGTTTCCAAACACATAGCATGTGGGCTTAGACATTTATTCATTTTCATTGAATCTCCTGCGTTTGCGCACGGAGTTCTGTTCCGCGATAAAATTACAAACTCACTGCAACCTCACAAAGTAATATGAAAAGGGATCAGAAAATATACCCTTTATTAAATGGTGTTCATCCTCCTAAATCCCTAAAATAATGACCGATTGCCATTCTGAGGAACAATCAAGGTCCAACGACAGGTACTCACAGACCTATCAAGAAAGATCCAATTCATGATCAAAGTAGTCAAGCGTGTACACGCAAGTGGTTATCAGTACTACTTTAAACAGAGTATGGACGATTACTGAGAAAGAAAGACTAATTAAGGAGATCACAGTGAAACATTATTTTTTACATCTGCTATTGCTGGTTTTGGTACAACCTGTTGCTGATGCGATAGGAGCAGAACAACAACCGGCAGGAGAATTTGTCGATATCCCGGGTGGCACCTACCTTATGGGCGATCAGGATGGTGATGGAGGAGTCGATGAAAAGCCTGTGCATTGGGTAACTATAGAACCCTTTCGAATGGGCAAGTACGAAATAACATTTGCCCAATGGGACGCCTGTGTCATGCAAGGTGGATGCAATGACTACCGGCCAGTCGACGAAGGCTGGGGCCGGGACAATCATCCGGTCATTAATGTATCGTGGGAAGATGTTCAGGCCTTCATATCATGGCTGAAC
>MGXK01000151.1:0-49644 GCA_001802375.1 Gammaproteobacteria bacterium RBG_16_51_14 | reverse complement strand
GGTGAGAATTACCGCCTGCCTTCTGAGGCAGAGTGGGAGTACGCTGCCCGGGCAGGCAGTTCATTAAAATACCCCTGGGGTTATGAGGCAAGCCATGAACATGCAAATTATGGCAGTGATGAATGTTGCAGTGAACAGGCAATCGGCCATGAGCGATGGGGAAAGTCGGTCCCAGTTGGACAGTTCCCGCCAAATAAATTCGGACTGTTTGACATGATCGGTAATGTCTGGGAATGGACTGCAGATTGTTGGCATGCCACCTACGAGGGTGCGCTACAGGATGGCCAGGCATGGACTACGGGTGGGTACTGCACCCTCCGCGTATGTCGTGGTGGTTCGTTTAATAATAGGCCTGTTAATATACGCTCTGCCGCCCGTACCTGGAATAATTCTTCTTCCCGCTACAAAAACCTGGGATTTCGACTGGTTCAGGACAATAAAATAACAACCAAAGAGGAGTAAATACAATAACACCTAATACCTGGGTTCAAGCTAAATGTGACAAGATCAGTACAGTCTGTGGTTGATATACACATCAATTTGACACAGTGAGAAGCAGTTTGAGAATCCGGAGACTGACGATTTGGGCAGCGTGATAAAGCCGCCTAAACTAAAATAGTGCGTGTTTCTGGAGGGAATGCGTACGTTTTTTAAGAGACAAATCTATGAAGAAGACAGAAAACCGGAATCAACCCGGAGAGGATGAGGATAAACAGGTAACCAGGCCAGATGAACCGGTTCAACCTGAGAGTATTTATTATGCTACAGGATATACATCCCTATACTCACGGATTAAGGACGAGATTATCGATACTTCAACAGAGGCAGAAGCCGGAGTTTTTGCTGATTCCCATAAAAAAGCAGGATCAGGGAATTACCTGGAGGCGGCACAATCGATAAAGTCACTGGCCTTGAGCGGGAATGTTTACGCCCAGATGCTGCTCTACGAATACTATAACCGTCTTGATCAGTCCAAAGAGGCAATTATGTGGTTGCAGCGAGCGAGCAAAAAGCATCATCCATTTGCCGATTTCCTGCTTGGTGCGGCATATATAGCCAACAGTGAAGGTCTTGGGAGGACTGTTGCTGAAGGCCAGGCGTTACTGGTGAAAGGGGCAAAAAAAGGACTTGTGGATGCACAGTATGTATTGGGGATGTGGGGAATTAATTCATATCGTAAAAGTGGTGATCAACGACAATATGATATGGGGGTCAGGATGCTACGCATGGCTGCCAAACAGAATTACCAACCGGCAATCAGTATGTTAAAGGGGCTTGGTGCATATCCATGATTTCGGATCATTCTGGGATACTACCTGCAAACCCGCAGAGTCTTATCAAATACAGTTATTCTTTTATATATTCAATATTGTACTTGACGAAATCCTCCGTGTTATCTTTATATTGGACGCTTTTTGAATGCCCATAGTAAAACATGATGGCCATACCTATGGCATATGGGGCTGTATAATCACGATAACCGGTTATGACGATATAGGTCACAGAAATGAAAAGTACAATTAAAAATAACAGTATCAAACCATATCGAATTACCGGGACAGCTGATATGAGTTTACCTTCGTTATACCATTGTATTGCGGTAAGCAGGCCGAATCGATAAATAACAAGACCTCGTCTCAAGGCAAGGTCACCTGTAAATCCTCCAATAAACAAAACAACTGCAAATAATATTAGTTCCAGAAAATTGTCTCCTTCCGATCAATAATCGTAATGTACATGAATGACTGGTGAATGGATTATCGATCGCTATCCGGAGATAGTATAACAGTGATGCCCTGATACTACGTCGAGATTGCTGATCAGGAAGTCATGTGATGATGCTTTCAGGCAGAAGCAACAGGTGCAGAGAATTTAACGGGTCTCCCGGTCCTTTTTGTCAAGGACTTGACCAGTTCGTTGATTGCATGGATGGTTTCCGGTGACGGGTTAATGATCCGGCAACCAGTATTGTAGTGTACGGGTTCCTCGTGCACCCGGTTCCAGATACCTTTGATTACCAGCTGGATGCTGGCATCCGTCCCCTGGGTTTTCACACAGATTGAAAGTTCCTCGAATAACGGTACCTCGGACTTGCTGATCAACCCGAACCCTTCATGATGTATGTCGTACGCATTGCCGATGATCTTGCCTGTTGTCTCCTCGTGCACATCGAAATAACAGAGTGAACGTTTTAATTGTCGTTTGTCTTCCAGTCCCATGTTTTCAAGAAAACCGTTTCTGTTTCATTTATGCTTGTAGTAGACAAATACAATGCCATTTACAATAATTGTTCCTGAATACTTTAATCTCATAGATAAGCCTATAAATTCTTTAGGATAAGTACATTGTTTGTTTTCTGCAGGGTGCCTTGGTAATGGGGAAAAACAATATAAACTCCCTGATTCAACGAAATTGAATCAGGGTAACGTCGTCTTGTTACGACATGAATTAGCGGGGTTGATCACCCGATGCTTATCAGGACAGAGGTGTGTTCGATCAGTTTTCCAGAATAGATTCAAACCGCATCTTGTCTCCATTAATGCCGAATATCCTGTTGACGTACGGATACCCATTTTTAATCAATCGTCTTCGTAGTATCCCCGGTCGGCGTCGCTGTGGCATGCAAGGCAGTTTGCTTTAGTACCAATATCAGTGCGCTTCCATACGGTGGGAGATAATTCTCCCGTATGCTCATGTATCCAGTAGGGGAGATCGGTAATTCGAATGGGAGTCTGGCTATTCTTAATTCCCTGTAATACACCGTAATCCCGAAAACCGTTCCTTCGAGTATCAGCAGCATTCTTCACCAGGTATTCTTCAATATAATCGGTTGTTTCCTGATCCAGGCCCGCATCTTCACCAAAGTGATTGTTCAGATTGCCCATGATGGCTGCCCATGATCTTGCAGGGAGCAGTTGTGGCTGGAATGTCATGTGACAGGCACCGCATTCCTTTCTGGTTACATCATCAGTAACTGCCGGAAAACGATCACTGTCAGCGAAAACGGAGGGTACGATTACGCATTGAATAACGATGGCAAGTAATTTTATGTGTCTCATTCTGTCTCTCCTGTTATTTGGTATTCATGCTATTTCCCGGTCATAAACGTAATAAAGTCACCTTTTTCTGCCGTTGTACATTCACGCCCCATGACACTGCGACAGTTTCGGTAAAACCACTTTTCTGTTTTCTTGAAATCAGCGTAACGATCGGGTGTCTTGGACAATGCCATTGGGTCAATTTTCTTTCCGGCACGTGTTTTACCGGCCTCATGGGGGGATGTTGAGTGACAGGATGTGCAGGAAGGAGTGTCAGAATTTCCCCCTTCATAAGTTTCCCTGAAAAGGGTTTCTCCCCGCGGTGCAGAGAACCCGGTAAAGACTGAAGAATGCTTGCGTGCCAGTAATTCATATTGCCCAAGTACATCAATATTTTGTGATTCTGCCAGTGCGCCCGTAATTGGCAGGTTTATTAATGCCAGAATAACGACTATCTTCTTTTCCATGGTCAATCCTCCGGTAACTGAATATTTCGTTCGGCGAAACAGCCCTGTAGTGCATCACGATGACAGCCTTTACAATTCGTCCGTCCACCTACACCCTTGCGGCGAAATTCGTTGTCGGAAATATCGTCATGGATATTTTTCCACACAGGTGTAGACGTAATACGTTGTGGGTCGTTTGGGGCAACCGTGCGAAAAAGATTGGCTGCCTTGGTGTATCCGTGGTCCGCACTGGTTACCTCAATAAAATGATTCAGTGCCGATATTGTCACTGCATCAAGAGAGGCGTCTTCTCCGAAGTGATTCTCCAGACCAGCCATCATCCCGGACCAACTCGATTCCGGCAGCAGACTCGGATGATAAGCATGATGACAATCCCCGCATTCCTTTTCATAGAGTGTCCCTGCCACAGAGTCCGGAAATGAAAAATTCAAGTTAGCTGCGCTCAGGGCCGAGGCGCTGATCAGAACAACAGTGACACTGACAGCGATTAGTGTGATGCCGGAAAGAGAGGTCGACCATTTAACAGGTTGTGCAGCAGTAACACTCGAAACAGTCTTCTTCCCGGTGATCATGGATTTGACAAGGTTTTCAGACCTAAGATGACTTTCGACAATAACACCCAGGAGATGACCACCAAGGAGAAACAGGAGTATAAAGGCCATGACTTCATGGATTTCTTCAAACCCTTCACCGATCCAGTAGGGAACCAGTCTGGCGAAAGGCCCCTGATTTTCAATTCCACCCAATGCCAGCAGACCACTGAGCACCAGTCCTGTCAGGATTGCCAATAGTGCGAAAATCATAATGGCAGCGGCCGGATTGTGCCCAGGATAATGAGGCGGTTTCCCCCGGACGAGATTATGCATAAACTCAAAAGTTTCACCTCGAGAATACAGAAATGATGAAAACCGGCTGTATCGGGATCCTGTAAATCCCCAGATGAGGCGAAACAAAATGAGGGAGAGGACACAGTATCCAAACCACACATGAATGGAGAGCCACCATTCCGGTTCAATGAATCCGGTAATGGCCGCACCAGTAACAACAGCGACCAGTCCCCAATGGAAAAGCCTCGTCGGCAAATCCCATACCTTGGTAGCACCTTGCTCTTTTGCTGAATAGGTTTTGGTCATGTTTATCTCCTTATATTCGTCTTGCGGATGCATTAAGGAGCATACACATTTCACCTGATACCACGCTGAAGTGTGGTTTAAGGTTCTGTTCAGGTTGGATATGGCACTATAGAAAGGGAAAATTGAATGGGTATGTACCATGCAACAGTTGACAGCCATTTTATGTATTGCTTTATTTCTGCTCTTTATTGCCAGAACCGTAGCAGGGGATGAGTACCCTTATCGTCAAGATTCACAGTCACAAACAAAAGCAGCAGGCGCCGCAACAATGGAAGAGTTGCTTGCGCAGGTAAGAACCGATTTCGAGGGGCACATTCTGAAGGTGGAATTGGAAAACGAAACAGATAACACTTCATGGATTTATGAAGTGAAAGTCCTGAACGATGATGGTAGTGTGGCCGAAATAGAATATGATGCATACACATTACAGGTGTTGAATGTCGAGCAAGGCAGTAGCTGGCGTCAATGGTCCGATGAGGATGACTGAGGTGGGCGATGCGGGTTTTGCTGCTTGAGGATGATGTAGATATGGCACAGCAGGTTTCCTCTGCCTTGAGTGAGGCCCGATATGCTGTTGACGTTGCCTATGATGGAGAGGAAGGGCATTTTCTCGGTGAGACTGAACCCTACGATGCAATCATCCTGGATCTGGGGCTACCCAGACGCAGTGGACTTGATGCCCTGGAACAATGGAGAAAGAAAGGACATACATTTCCTGTCCTTATTCTCTCTGCGCGCAATACCTGGCGTGAGAAAGTCATCGGCCTGCATGCAGGTGCGGATGATTACCTGTCAAAACCGTTTGCAATGGAAGAACTCCTCGCCCGGGTGGAAGCCTTGATCCGCAGAAATGCAGGACACGCTTCTACCCTGTTTTCATGCGGCCCATTGCAGCTGGATACTTCGAATGGAAAGTTTTTTCTGGATTCTGAAACCCTGATATTAACGGCTTTAGAACATCGACTTTTATCCTATCTCATCCATCACCCCGAACGAGTGATCTCCAAAACAGAACTTGCCGAGCATATTTACGAGTACGATACGGATCGGGACTCCAACACCATTGAAGTGCTTGTGAACCGTGTACGCAACAAGATTGGAGCACAGCACATCCATACACATCGCGGGCGTGGTTACCGGTTGACGGCGGATGTTACTACGGCATGATTCTCTGGAACTCAGGCTGGTTTTATCATCAGCCCTGTGGATCATTGTCACTCTGGCGGCAACATGCGTCCTGGTGGTCTACCTCTTCCATGGGCACATCAAGAAGCGATTCGAGAATCAGCTGATCGACCATCTGGAAGAACTGGTTGCAGCGAGTGATATCGATCAATCCGGCCAGCTGACCCTTTCCTGGACTCCTGCCGATACGCGCTTTCGCCGGCCTCAATCCGGCTGGTACTGGCTTATCCTGTCAGCGGGGACAGACAATATCCTGCATCGCTCATCCTCTTCAGGAACGTTTGCCTTTGAACTTCCTTCCCGTAATATTGAGATGAGTTCACGCTTCTTTCAAGGGCAAGGCCCGCAAGGTCAAACGCTCTATATGTACGAACGTATTATCGGTCTCCCCCGTGCACACCAACCCTATATCTTCCTTGCAGCAGGGCCGATTTCGGATATCACATCAGATGTTTACCGTTTCTCATACCGTCTTGCCTTTATCCTGTCTATCCTGGCAATTTTCCTGTTGGGGCTGGTCTGGTTCCAGATTTTCTTTGGCCTCAGGCCTTTGAGAAGGATTCAACTGGCCCTGTCCGATATTCGTTCAGGTAATAAAAAACGTTTGCCTGACGATTTCCCGATGGAGGTCCGTCCTCTCGTCACAGAGTTAAACAGTCTGCTTGATTTCAACAAGGCCCTGCTGGAACGGGCAAGAACCCAGGTCGGAAACCTCGCGCACGCGCTCAAGAACCCGTTGGCGGTGCTGGCTAATGAAGTCGAAGGCATGAACGGCGAGTGCGGGAATATCATGCGGCATCAGTTACGTGTTGCTATCGATAGTGTGAATTACCATCTCCACAAGGCCCGTATTGCAGGGGCAACCAATGTTCTCGGCGCAGTTTCTGACTTGAATCGCGTTGCAGAAGACCTGAAGTTCTCACTGGGTGTGCTTTACAAGAACCGGGAAATTGATATCCGGTTAAATCAACTGGACGGCATTTCTGTACGTGTTGATACTGAAGACCTGGAGGAGATGCTCGGCAATCTCCTGGACAATGCTTGCAAATGGGCCCGACATACCGTCACAGTCGATGTCGTTGCTTGTAAACAGGATATCATTATTGTTATTGAGGATGATGGGCCCGGTATTCCATCCTCATACAGAGAGGAAGTGATCAGGCGCGGCATACGCCATGATGAAATGCAAGCGGGGAGTGGTTTAGGACTCAGTATCGTTAATACTATTGTTGGCCTGTACAGCGGAACGCTTACATTAGGTGAGGCAGGGACTGGAGGTCTTCGTGCTGAATTGAGGCTGCCTGTGACACGACAGAAACCTGAGTGAGAACAGACCGGAAAATCACGTACTATCCAATGCCGGGAAGGCCCTGATCTGTGCAATGCGTTTCAGCAGGTCCCGTGTGAATCGCAGATCTTCATGCCCTGATCAGGAAGCGGTTACCCGGTTTGTTTCCTTTCCCCGGGTTCAGCTTGCGTTGCCAGCTGCTGTTTGAGTTTACGAAGTATACGTTCTGCATTTTTATCACCCTGTGCAGCGGCCTTACCAAACCATTTTTTGGCTTCATCAATGTTTTTTGTGATACCCCTGCCCTTGGCATAGATTATACCAAGGTTGTATTGAGCGTTCGGGTGTCCCTGTTCAGCCGCTTTACGGAACCAGTGGAATGCTTCTGTGTCGTTCCGTGCCACACCCTGGCCTCTCCCGTACATGAATGCCAGGTTTATCTGGGCGCCGGTATGCCCCTGTTCGGCTGCCCTGAGGTACCATGCAAACCCTTCCTGTTCATCGATTGGCACCCCCCTTCCCCTGGCAAACATCTTCGCCAGACTAAACTGGGCGATGACATGTCCCTGTACTGCGGCCTTGTGATACCAGTTTATCGCGGCCTTATCGTCTTTTTCTGTCCCGATTCCCTTTGCACACATCATGCCCAAGATTGCCTGTGAAGTGGCATCCCCCTGTTCCGCTGCCCGTTTGTACCATTTGAATGCCTCTGTGTAGTTCTGTTCAACGCCTCTTCCCTTGGCATACATGACAGCGAGGTTGTATTGGGAATTACGATGTCCCTGTTCCGCTGCCATGCGGTACCATTTGACGGCTTTGGTGTTATCTTTTTCAGTTCCAGCACCTCTGGCATAAATGAAACCGAGTGAAGACTGGGCATTGGTATCACCTGACTCAGCCGCCTTCTGACAGGATTCGATCCAATCTCTGGATTCAGTTTCTGCCTTGACATCATGCTGTCCGGAGTCTGCACTGCTGGCTTCCTTTACAACATCAAAGGCTGAACGCCATTCAGATACTGTTTGTGGACGGTTCTGTTGTCTGAATTGCAGTGCATAGTCAACTGCTTCCAGTAATTCATTTGAGTATCTTCCCCTTGCGACCTCCACTACCGAGACGTAGGTATCCCTGGCAATCTGTGCGATTGCAGCACTTCGATCAATTGCATCGGAGGGTGCAACACCAACGATAGTGCGGTAAATAGTTGCCCCAAGGGCATAAATATCAGTCCATGGTCCCTGTGTATCTTCTGTCGAATGGTATTGTTCAATGGGTGCATAGCCACGCGAAAAAATGCTGGTAAGAGATGCCTTGTTTTCTTCAAATGAGGTGCGCGCAGAACCAAAATCCAGGAGCACGGGATCCCCATCGACGCGGAGAAAGATATTAGCCGGTTTAATATCCCGGTGAATAAAACCGGCGGCATGAACCACTTTCATCCCGTCAATAATTGGAAAGATGATTGTCTTGATGTCTTCTTCATCAAGTGTCTTGCGGCGGTTCAGGATCTCCTGGAAACTTTCGCCGAGTTCGTAATCCATCACCATATAGGCCGTATTGTTTTCCTCGAAAACATTACGGACACGGACAATGTTAGGGTGTTTAAATTGCCCAAGGGTGCGTCCTTCCTCCAGGAAGCGTTCCAGCCCCCAGTGGTATCGTGGATATTGTTCGTTATTAACGGGATGAACAAGTCCATTTTCCTCCCGCATGACCATATTTCTGGGGAAATATTCCTTGATGGCAACCTCATGCATCAGATTGACATCACGGGCAAGGTAGGTGATGCCAAATCCACCCTCTCCAAGGATACTGATGATCTCATACCAGTGGAGTTTATAGCCTGGTTTCAATGAATTGATATGTAGTTTCTTCTTTCTCACAGGAACAGATTCCAGATGGTGCATGAATGGCAAATTTCCGGAGCATTCATAATGATTAGCATCAGATTAGCACCAGATTCCGTGTTGTTTACGATTAAATCAAAACATAGAATATGTTTAAATCAATGATTTAGCCAATGAATGTAAAAAAATGTGATTCATGTGGCTGAAAAACCAGACTTGTGTTGTCATCCCTGCACACAACGAACATATTTAACGGTTGCAGCCCTGCCTCACCAGGGGGTACCCTCGTCCGATTTGTGATATGGCACAAACATGGCAAGGAATACGGGCTCTCAGACACGAATCCAGATATTTTCAGAACATGGACAGCGGACGACTGACTCAAGTACAATTTACCTAATCCGAAACAACGGGAGTAGCCATACGGGTACTCCCGTTTTCTATGTGTAGAGGTGACCCCTTTTGACAACACCGGCCCTGCTTGCATTAGAGGATGGTACCCTGTTCTATGGCAAATCGATTGGCGTGGAAGGTCGTACTGTTGGTGAAGTCGTTTTTAATACAGCCATCACCGGTTATCAGGAGATCCTCACGGATCCGTCCTATTTCAAACAGATAATAACCCTGACCCAGCCACACATTGGCAATGTCGGTGTCAATACAGATGACAACGAATCCCGGCTTGTCTATGCCAGTGGACTGGTCATTCGCGATCTGCCATTACTGGTAAGTAACTGGCGCTCTCAGGGGACACTGGATGCCTATCTTGCCGGTAATAATGTCGTCGCCATTGCCGATATCGATACGCGTTGCCTGACCCGTATCCTGCGCGAAAAAGGGGCGCAAAAGGGGTGTCTGGTAGCAGGTGAGTCCATTGATGAAAATGCAGCGATTAAGGCTGCCCGTGAATCTTCGGGTCTGGTCGGTGCTGATCTCGCAAGGGAGGTCACTACCATGAAGCCTTATATGTGGTGCCAGGGGACGTGGTCGCTTGCAGATGGCCTGCCGGAACCGTCAGGGAAACGTGATATGCCATGGCATGTTGTCGCTTATGACTTTGGAATAAAACGCAATATCCTGCGTATTCTTTTTGATGCGGGTTGCCGTCTTGATGTCGTCCCCGCTACAACCGGGGCGAACGAGGTCCTGGCAGAGGAACCCGACGGGGTGTTTCTCTCCAATGGTCCTGGCGATCCTGAACCCTGTGATTACGCCATCGCAGCCATTCAGGAAATCGTCTCGAGCGGTATTCCCACGTTTGGTATCTGTCTGGGTCATCAGTTATTGGCACTGGCAATGGGGGCAAAAACCGTGAAGATGAAATTTGGTCACCACGGCGCCAACCATCCTGTCCAGTGTCTGGAAACAGGCCGTGTCATGATTACCAGTCAGAACCATGGCTTTGCCGTTGACGAAGGCAGCCTTCCAGGGACTTTACGCGTGACACATCGTTCCCTGTTCGATGGTTCACTGCAGGGTGTTCATCACCGGGATGCACCGGCATTCGGATTCCAGGGTCATCCTGAAGCCAGTCCCGGACCTCATGATGTGCGTTCATTGTTCGAGTATTTTGTTGCATTAATGAAGGTGTACCGGGGTCGGTAGCAGAATATGCCCAGACGAACTGACATTGAGAGTATTCTGATTATCGGTGCCGGCCCGATTATTATCGGGCAGGCATGTGAATTTGATTATTCCGGTGCCCAGGCCTGCAAGGCCCTGCGCGAGGAAGGCTTCCGGGTCATCCTGGTTAATTCCAACCCGGCCACTATCATGACGGACCCGGAGATGGCAGATGCCACCTATATCGAACCGGTACTTTGGCAGACCGTTGCACGTATCATTGAAAAGGAACGGCCGGATGCCATTTTGCCGACCATGGGTGGACAAACAGGGTTAAATTGCGCAATGGACCTTGCCCGCGAGGGTATTTTGGAAAAATTCAAGGTAGAGATGATCGGGGCAACGCAGGAGGCCATTGATAAAGCGGAGGACCGTGAACGTTTCCGTGAAGCGATGAAAAAAATCGGCCTTGCCATGCCGAAATCAGTTCTTGTACATAATCTTGAACAAGCCAGGGAAGTACAGCCTGATATAGGTTATCCAACCATTATCCGGCCATCCTTCACCCTGGGGGGGAGCGGCGGGGGCATTGCCTATAATCGCGATGAGTTTCTTGAGATATGTGAGCGTGGACTCGCTGCGTCACCGA
The DNA here is from genome assembly GCA_001802375.1 of Gammaproteobacteria bacterium RBG_16_51_14. Lineage (GTDB taxonomy): Bacteria > Pseudomonadota > Gammaproteobacteria > Eutrophobiales > Eutrophobiaceae > RBG-16-51-14. The sequence continues at coordinate 38,474 of MGXK01000151.1, read as the reverse complement.
CCGGCGAGGTTTTGCTGGAACAGTCTGTCCTGGGCTGGAAGGAATTTGAAATGGAGGTGGTGCGCGATCATAAAGACAACTGCATTATTGTCTGTTCCATAGAAAACGTCGATCCCATGGGCGTGCATACCGGAGACTCGATTACCGTAGCGCCGGCACAAACGTTGACGGACAAGGAATACCAGATCATGCGTAATGCCTCGATTGCTGTGTTACGGGAGATCGGGGTTGATACGGGTGGTTCCAACGTCCAGTTTGCGGTCAATCCCGATAATGGTGAATTGATCATCATCGAAATGAATCCAAGGGTTTCCCGTTCCTCGGCCCTGGCGTCCAAGGCGACGGGTTTCCCCATTGCAAAGGTTGCCGCGAAACTGGCGGTCGGTTATACCCTGGATGAACTGGTAAATGAAATCACAGGTGGTGTAACCCCGGCCTCGTTTGAGCCGACGATTGACTATGTTGTTACCAAGGTGCCGCGGTTTACCTTTGAGAAATTTCCCCAGGCGGATGACCGGCTGACGACACAGATGAAGTCCGTGGGGGAGGTAATGGCCATCGGGCGTACCTTCCAGGAATCATTGCAAAAGGCCCTGCGCGGGCTGGAAACCGGAATGACCGGTTTGAATGAACAGATTGTGGGGGAGACGGAGGATGCTATTGAAATAATTCAGCGCGAATTACGTGTCCCGCGTGCCAACCGGCTCTGGTATGTCGCGGATGCCTTCCGGCAGGGGATGACTGTAGATGAGGTAACCAGACTCAGTCATATCGATCCCTGGTTTCTTGCGCAGATTCAGGATCTTGTTAATGAAGAGACCAAGCTGAAGCGGGATGGCCTGGCCAGTCTGGATGCGGCACGCATGCGAACGCTGAAAAGGAAAGGGTTCTCCGATTGCAGATTAGCCGAACTTGTCAGTTCGACTGAGCAGTATATTCGTGAGCTGAGGCACCGGCATGCCATCCGGCCTGTTTATAAACGGGTGGATTCCTGCGCGGCCGAGTTTGCATCTACGACAGCCTATCTTTATTCCACTTATGAGGAAGAGTGTGAGGCCAGACCGAGCGACCGGCTGAAGATCATGGTGCTGGGGGGTGGTCCCAACCGGATCGGGCAGGGAATCGAATTTGATTATTGTTGCGTGCAGGCCGCCTTGGCGATGCGGGAAGCCGGCTATGAAACCATCATGGTGAATTGTAATCCGGAGACGGTATCCACTGATTATGACACCTCGGACCGGCTTTATTTTGAACCACTTACCCTGGAAGACGTACTTGAGGTTATTGAAGTTGAAAAACCGTATGGTGTTATCGTCCAGTACGGAGGACAGACACCACTGAAACTGGCGCGTGCACTGGAAGCAGCCGGTGCCCCTATCATCGGTACCACGCCGGACTCCATTGATCTGGCTGAAGACCGTGAGCGTTTCCAGCAATTATTAATAGGGCTCGGACTGAGACAACCACCAAACGGGGTGGCCAGGAATGTGGATCAGGCGATCAGGTGTGCGAACGAAATTGGTTATCCTCTTGTCGTGCGTCCATCCTATGTCCTGGGCGGGCGTGCCATGGAGATCGTTTATAACGAAGATGATATCAGGCAATACATGGATAAGGCCGTTGCAGTATCCAATGAATCACCTGTGTTGCTGGATCGTTTTCTGAACGATGCCACCGAGGTTGATGTCGATGCGATTTCAGATGGCAGGGACGTATTTATCGGGGGCATCATGGAACACATTGAACAGGCCGGTGTACATTCAGGCGATTCAGCCTGTTCATTGCCACCGCACAGTCTCAGTAGCGCGATACAGGATAGTCTTGCCGAGCAAATCGGCGCCATGGCCAGGGCCCTGAACGTGATTGGACTGATGAACGCACAATTTGCCATCCAGGGGGATGACATTTACGTACTGGAGGTGAATCCCCGTGCTTCCCGTACCGTTCCGTTTGTCTCCAAGGCCACCGGGATCCCCATCGCACGGATCGCGGTAAACTGCATGGTAGGCAAGAGCCTGGTCAGTCAGGGATTAACAACCAGCGTGATTCCTGACTACTATTCCGTCAAGGAATCCGTGTTTCCCTTTATCAAATTTCCCGGGGTTGATCCGCTGCTGGGTCCGGAAATGAAATCCACCGGTGAAGTTATGGGCATTGGCAAATCTTTTGGTGAGGCCTTTGCCAAGGGACAACTGGCGGCGGGAGAAAATTTACCACGTTCAGGACTGGCCTTTATCAGCGTCAAGGACAGCGACAAGCCGGTCATCGTGACGGTTGCAAGAGAACTGGTCAGACTGAAATATACCCTGTGTGCTACCCATGGTACGGCTGACGCGTTACGCAAGGCCGGGCTTGAGTGCCGGGGGATTAACAAGGTTAGTGAAGGACAACCCCACATCGTGGATATGCTGAAAAACGACGAAATTGATTTGATAGTAAATACAACAGAGGGGAAACAGGCGATCTCTGATTCCTATTCCATCCGCCGCACGGCATTGCAGCATCGGGTGTTCTATAACACGACGGTAGCGGGGGCAATAGCAACTATTGAGGCCCTGAAACAGAAAGATTTTGATCGTGTGATTACATTGCAGGACCTGCATTCGGGAGAGAGATATGAGTAAGTCACCTATGACGATCAGGGGGGCACAGAAATTGCGCGAACAATTACAGGAATTAAAAACGGTAGAACGGCCCCGGATCTCCAGGGCGATTGCCGAGGCACGTGCGCATGGTGATTTAAGTGAAAATGCGGAATACCATGCTGCACGTGAACAACAGAGTTTCATCGAAGGAAGAATTGCTGCGATGGAACATGCCCTTGCAAATGCACAGATAATAGATGTCACCCGAGTCAATGCGGAGGGAAAAGTCGTATTCGGTTCAACGGTTGTCCTGTTGAACCTGAATAATGAGAATGAAGTCAGTTATCAGATCGTGGGTGAAGAAGAAGCTGATATTAATGAGAATATGATATCGATTACTTCACCCATCGCACGTGCCTTGATAGGTAAACAGGAAAGGGATGTTGTCACGGTGGTGGCCCCTGGCGGGAATGCCGAGTACGAAATCCTGGAAGTGCGTTATGCTTGATTTGGCGTACTGAAATCCCGGGTTCAGGACAATCATTCGTTTCAGATTTAACCACTCTTATCTGATAAATATGCGTGCCACGCCCCACGATTGACCCGGTATGGCCAGAAATTCCAGTCGCAGTCGCTGGTTGCAGCGTCAACACAGGGATCCCTATGTAAAACAGGCCCGAAAGGCCCGGTTTCGGTCACGTGCGGTTTATAAACTCATGGAAATTGATGAAAAAGACAGGCTCTTTCAAAAAGGCCAGACCATTGTTGACCTGGGTGCTGCCCCGGGTAGCTGGTCACAGTACGCTTCTGCAAAGGTCGGGCCGCAAGGCCGGGTAATTTCAGTCGATATACTCACCATGCAAGATTTAGATAACGTATTGTTTATAAAGGGTGATTTCAGGGAAAAACGGGTATTTGATGCATGCCTGGCACAGATTGGTGAAGCGGGTGCAGACCTTGTGATATCGGATATGGCCCCCAATATATCGGGAATCAGGGTGACCGATCAGGCACGTACCATGGCATTGGTTGAACAAGCCCGGGATTTTGCCCTGCGGGCCTTAAAACCGGGTGGTAGTCTTCTATTGAAGTTATTCGAAGGCGAAGGTGCAACAGAATTCAGGTGTGATCTGGAGGAACATTTCAGTGAAGTAAACACTCGAATACCCAAGGCATCCCGTGTTAATTCGCGCGAATGTTATGTCTTGGCCAGGTCCTATAAGGTATAGTTATCGTAGTTTTCCGGAATTTTTCAGGTAGTTGAGGATTAGTTGAGGATAGTAATTTGAACGATATGGCAAAAAATCTGGTGCTCTGGATTATCATCGCAATGGTATTGATGATGGTGTTCAGGAATTTTGGTAACCCGACAATGACGGGCGAAATCAAATATTCCCAGTTTATTTCTGATGTAAATACAGGTCGCGTCGAGTCGGTCTTGATCGATGGTAATACCATCAGAGGCAAAATGACCGACGGGAACCGGTTCACAACCTATAGCCCGGAAACCAGTAACGATGCCCTGATTGGTACCTTGTTAAAAAACAATATTGATATTGAGGGCATAGAACCAAATAAAAACTCATTCTGGGCGCATGCCTTCATTTCCTGGTTTCCTATCTTGCTGTTGCTGGCAATCTGGATCTATTTCATGCGTCAGATGCAGGGGGGGGGTAGCGGGCGTGGTGCCTTGTCGTTCGGGAAAAGCCGGGCGCGCCTGTTAGGTGAGGACCAGGTCAAGATAACATTCAGTGATGTTGCAGGTGTGGAAGAGGCAAAGGAGGAAGTGGCCGAACTTGTCGAGTTTCTGCGTGATCCCGGCAAATTCCAGAAACTGGGTGGCAAGATCCCTTCCGGGGTGCTGATGGTAGGTGCCCCTGGAACAGGCAAGACACTGCTTGCCAGGGCGATTGCGGGTGAGGCCCGTGTCCCCTTCTTTACAATTTCAGGTTCCGATTTTGTCGAAATGTTCGTCGGTGTCGGTGCCTCACGAGTAAGGGATATGTTTGACCAGGCCAAGAAACATGCCCCCTGTATTATTTTTATTGATGAAATTGATGCAGTCGGACGCCATCGAGGTGCGGGTCTTGGAGGTGGTCACGATGAACGTGAACAGACCTTGAACCAGCTTCTGGTCGAGATGGATGGCTTTGAAGGGAATGAAGGTGTGATTGTGATTGCCGCTACCAATCGCCCCGATGTGCTCGATCCTGCGCTGCTACGTCCGGGACGTTTTGACCGGCAGGTGGTGGTGCCTTTGCCTGATATCCGTGGACGTGAGCAGATACTGAAAGTGCACATGCGCAAGGTAGCAATCGCGGATGATGTTAAACCTAACATTATTGCCCGCGGTACACCCGGTTTTTCAGGTGCCGATCTCTCAAACCTCGTTAATGAAGCCGCTTTGTTTGCTGCACGTGGTAACAAGAAACTGGTGGAAATGGATGACTTTGAACGCGCCAAGGACAAGATCATGATGGGTGCTGAACGCCGTTCCATGGTTATGAGCGAGGATGAGAAAAAACTCACGGCCTATCATGAAGCAGGCCATGCCATTGTGGGACGACTGGTACCCTCACATGACCCGGTTTACAAGGTGACGATTATTCCACGTGGACGTGCACTGGGTGTCACTATGTTTCTGCCTGAAACAGATCGTCTGAGTTACAGCAAGGAACACCTGGAAAGCAAATTATCCAGTCTGTTCGGAGGACGCATTGCTGAACAACTTATTTATGGAATAGACAAGGTTACGACCGGGGCCAGCAATGACATAGAGAGGGCTACACAACTGGCGCGTAACATGGTCACCAAATGGGGACTTTCGGAAAAACTTGGACCGTTGACCTACAGTGAGGATGACGGTGAAGTATTTCTCGGACATTCTGTAACCAAACATAAGGCGGTCTCGGATGAGACGGCACATTTGATTGATGAAGAGATTCGTAAATTCATCGACCGGAATTATGAACGGGCTGAAAGAATCCTGAAGGAAAATCTGGATAAACTCCACTTGATGGCTGAAGCATTGATTAAATACGAAACCATTGATACCAATCAAATCAATGACATCATGGCAGGCAAGGTTCCCAAAACGCCTGCAAACTGGGAAGACGATAACGACGAGGGGCATATCCGCAAAATGCCGGAACCGGACAAACACAAGGGTGAAAATGCACCGACGAATGAACCTCCCGCAAAACCAGCCTGAGTATTGTGTTCCTGGTGTGCATGACTCTTCTGCATAAATGGATAATTATCAAACTATCAGGTAGACACAGAGCGAAACTCACGTGTCCCGGATGTTTCCTTTCATAATTCACTGGTCATGAATAGCAAGCGAAAGTACTTTGGTACTGATGGAATTCGCGGTCAGGTGGGCGAAGGGGTTATTACCCCGGAGTTCATGATGAAATTGGGATGGGCTGCCGGACGCGTGCTTGCAAAGCAAGGGAAAGGTCCGGTGTTAATCGGAAAGGATACTCGTATATCCGGATATATGTTTGAATCTGCCCTGGAAGCAGGACTCTCTGCAGCCGGGGTTGATATACGCCTGTTGGGTCCCATGCCAACCCCGGGGATTGCATTTTTAACACACAATACGCGTGCACAGGCCGGGATCGTGATCAGCGCTTCACATAATCCGTTTTATGATAATGGCGTAAAGTTCTTTGCCGGTGACGGGACTAAATTACCGGATGACGTTGAAATGGATATCGAACTTGAACTTGATAAACCATTACAGCCTGTACATTCAAGACATCTGGGCAAGGCCCGTCGGATGACAGATGCCCCACGCCGTTATATTGAATTCTGTAAAAGCAAGATAAGCCCGGATATTGACCTGAGTAATTTCAGAATCGTCATCGATTGTGCACATGGTGCAACCTACCATATTGCACCGAAGGTCTTTGAAGAACTGGGTGCAGATGTAATTACACATGCGATTCAGCCTGATGGACTGAATATCAATGATCAATGCGGTGCAACACGCCCTCATATCCTGCAGAAGATGGTAAGGGAATCCGGTGCGGACGCAGGCATCGCACTGGATGGAGATGGTGATCGCATCATCATGGTTGATAATAAGGGTGAAATTGTTGATGGTGACGAGATTCTTTACATCATTGCTGCTGCAAGGGTGGCATTGCTTAATGGTGCTGTTGTTGGAACCGTTATGAGTAATCTGGGACTGGAACATGCCATTCGGGAACTTGATCTGGATTTTATACGGGCACAAGTGGGTGACCGCTACATCATGGAGATATTGCAGAGAGATAATTTGAGGCTGGGCGGTGAGACGTCAGGTCATATTATCAACCTGGATATGACAACAACAGGAGATGGCATTCTCTCCGGTTTGCAAATACTGGAGACAATGGCTAAAACAGGGAAGACATTGCATGAACTGAAAGCCGGCATGAAAAAATTTCCCCAGAAGATGATCAATATAAGAATTCAGGAAACGGTTGATTTGTCAAAACTCGATTGCCTTGCAGATGCTGTCAAGGCTGCAGAAACAGAATTGGGTGAGTATGGACGTATTCTGTTACGACCCTCAGGAACAGAACCACTGATTCGCGTCATGGTTGAGGGTGAGGATGAGAAGCAGGTAGAGATGATCGTACGCAGTCTTGCCAATGAAGTGGAAAACGTCATACAAAATACATCGTAGATAGCAGGACGTTTTTGAAAATCACCCGGTTACAACCGCCACCATGCAGATATGTTCAGTGCATGATGATCCTCAAACGAGGTTGTACACATCAGAAGGTAATGGCTGTCTCTGGATAATGGTATCCACATTATGTTGGCAGCGTAAACCCTGTTGAATCAGGATAAACCGGGTATTACAGATTCGGCGGGAAACCTGGCAAGTCGTCATTCGAAGGTCAATTCCAGACGCATCATACGCTCTTGTATTTCGTGGATAATGGTTTCCTCATGTTTGCCATCCCTGGCCTCAAATGTCACGGAAAAACGGATGTACTTTCCGGCATCATCCCAGGGGACTGTCGAAATAAGTGCTTTTTTCAGTAAAAATTCCGAAAATTCAGTCGCAGTCTGGAACCTTTCTCCTGTTGCAGTACCCACCGGGCATCTGGCATAGCAATAGAACGTCGCTTTCGGTTTTTTTACAGAAAAGCCCACATTGGTCAGTGCATTCACCAGCAGATCAAATCGCCGTGAATATTTTTCACAGATCCTGTCTGTAATATGCGTGTTATTCATAGCGTATATCCCGGCCTTCTGGATTGCCCGGAATTGCCCGGAATCCGTGTTGTCTTTTATTGTTGCATATGCCTGAACCAGTTTTGTGTTACCCGCGACAAATCCAAGGCGCCATCCGGTCATGTTAAAAGCCTTTGACAGGGAATGGACCTCAACCCCGACGTTCTCTGATCCCTCAACAGACAGGAAGCTGAGAGGTTGATAGCCGTCGTATGTTAATGCGGCATAAGCTGCATCCTGAATAACGATAATGTTATACCGTGTGGCAAATTCAATAATACTTTTAAAAAATTCTTTTGTGGTGACCTGCCCTGTCGGGTTATTCGGATAATTTAGATACAACAATCTTGTCTTGCGGAGGATACCCGCAGGGACGGAGTCCAAATCAGGGAAAAAATCATTGTTCTCCGCTAATGGCAACTGATAGACCTCTCCCCCGAGATATCTGGTATACGTTGCCGTTACCGGATAGCCTGGTATTGTTGTCAGAGTCACATCACCAGGGTTGATGACACATAGCGGGAGCATTGCAAAAATGGATTTTGAACCGATGCCATGGATCACCTGTTTATATGGATTCAGGCCTTTCACCCCATAGACCCGTTCAAGATAACCGGCCGCGGCCTCCTGAAATTCCGGAATCCCGTTATCGGCATACCATCGATTTTCAGGTTTTCCCGCTTCCTTCCCCAGCACGTTGACGACTCCGGGATCGGCCGGACTATCCGGCTCTCCCACACCCATATCAATGAGAGGTATTTGCGGGTTGTTTTTTATTGCCTCGGCCTTCGCCCGTTTTATTTTTTCGAATTTATAGATTTCTGTGGACTTTCCAAACTGTTTCCCACCCAGTCTCTCTGCAATCATAATCTCCATACGCTTTCCTCGAACCCCTATAAAAAATTCAAATATTTTCTGTTTCCAATTGAACAGGTAATCCTGCCAGAGGCCTGCATGAAAATGAGCAGGTTTATCTCATCCGGTTTCTGGTTGTCATTTTGGGTACAATTTATTTTACACCATGCAGGACCTTACATCGTCAAGTTCAGCGATAGTATCGTATACGGTTCATAAATCATCTTCTGTTTCGCCAGGGGATTGACATTTTTTCGTTATTAATCTGTATTGCTGATGATCATTTACAGACGATCACTGATTGTTAACAGGCTGTCCAGAGTTAATGTTATCCTGAAGACGTACTACATGATTATTGTAATTAGGCTGTTCTGACATGAGGAAAATAACGTCTCCTGCCCCCCTGATTGTAATCCTTTACATTACGGAAAAGATTGCCGTCAAGCTGGTATAGGCTATTCCGTTATGTCCCGGGTTAAATTAAATACGTTGCTGCCAGTGCTCTGTTGTTTGATTGCTGCCATCATGTGGGGCATCTTCTGGTATCCCTTGCGAATCCTCGAACAAAAAGGGATACCGGGCCTATGGGCAACATTGGTAATCTATATGTCCGCTTTGATGTCGCTGTTGCCTGTATTACTGGCAAAACGGCATGGCCATGTGAAACAGTCCGGCTTGCTTCTGTTAATGGGCTTGTTTTCCGGATGGACGAATCTGTCATTTATCCTGGCCATTCTGGAAGGAACAGTGGTGAGAGTCCTTTTGTTGTTTTATCTGTCGCCGGTATGGGCGACCCTGCTTGCCTGTTTCTTTTTACACGAGCATCTTTCCCTTAAGGCATGGATATCGTTACTTATGGCGTTGTCCGGGGCTGTTTTCATTCTGTGGTCAGATGAGATTGGCGTCATGACGCAGGTTGATGTCGCTGATGTCCTTGCCATTTCATCCGGTTTTGCCTTTGCGGTGACGAATGTGCTGGTGAGAAAAGCGGATCAGGTCCCGATCCATGTGAAAATGTTGTCTGCCTGGGTTGGTGTGATCTGCTTATCCCTGACAGGTATTGTTATTGTCCAACCACCGTCCCCTGTTATGTCTCTGGATGCCTTTGCACTGGCAATACTCCTTGGCTCGTTCGGGATGCTGGCCATGACGTGGTTAACGCAATATGGTGTAACACATCTGCCGGTGCATCGTTCAGCCATCCTGTTCGAGTTTGAAGTTGTAGCAGGTGCTGTTTCAGCTGCATTATTGACCAGAGAGGTCGTAACTTTGAGGGAATGGATCGGAGGGATTATTGTGATGCTGGCAGCGTGGATAATCGCACGTGACAGCATCAAACAGGAGAAAACCGGAAACGATTCGTACCAGAACGAAACTTGAGGTATCCCCTGCAGCCTTCCAGGGGGCAATTGAACCCCTTTCGACTGGCATGATTAAAATCGAAAACCCGGGAACCGGTACTCCTCATCAGGTTGTCAAGACACATAAATATATGTATGTAGATAGTGCAGCCATGTAACTGGTGCGGGCACCAAATTAGTTTGATGTCATACTTACCACAAATAAGTTTAGTGATATCCTGTCAGTTCGTGCATCCATATTAACGGGTACGTTCGGTATGCTACCATCACCTGCCCTGGATGCGAACGGTGATGCCAGGTGTGAACCAATTCATGGTTAAGTTCCTGAAATTGCCGGTTTTGATATCACTAATCCCATGGTAATCGTTCTGTCTGTGGCAATGATAATACGTTTTGCGCTGGATGAAGCTGATAAAGTGGCAAGTAGTCCCAGAACGACTGGGATTTATTTTGAAGGGATGCTGCGGTTCGGGACACAGGTCACAGGTGATACGGTTGTCGCCACACTGTAAAATAGCCGGGACACAGTCAAGACATCACGGCAGGAAGAAACCTGAATCCTTGTCTGTTGGCTGCCGAATCCGGAATATGGATAATTATTAAGTTAAGTAACAATATCAATACTTAGGTAAACAAAATGAACAAGCAATTTAATATTGCGGTTGTTGGTGCAACCGGTGCTGTTGGTGAAACCATGCTTTCTATCCTTGGGGAGCGTGATTTCCCGGTCGGTGAAATCCATGCACTGGCCAGTAGCCGGTCGGTTGGAAACGGTGTGTCTTTCAAGGGCAAGCGGATCGTGCTGAAAGAACTGGATGCCTTTGATTTTAATGGGGTCGATATCGGTCTGTTTTCCGCGGGGGCATCGGTATCGGATGTGCATGCCCCGCGCGCTGCCGCAGCTGGTTGCGTCGTCGTAGATAATACATCCCGTTTCCGTTACGAGAAGGATATACCCCTTGTCGTGCCGGAGGTTAATTCACATGCGATTGCACAGCATACCAATCGCGGTATTATTGCCAATCCAAATTGCTCTACCATACAGATGGTTGTGGCATTAAAACCCATCTATGATGCAGTCGGCATCGAGCGAATAAACGTTTGTACATACCAGGCAGTGTCTGGTACAGGCAGGCGTGCAATTGAGGAACTGGCAGGACAAACAGCCCAGTTGCTTAATGGCAAACCAGTTGAATGCAAGGTTTACCCAAAACAGATAGCCTTTAATGTAATCCCCCATATAGATGCATTCCAGGATAATGGCTATACCAAGGAGGAGATGAAGATGGTGTGGGAGACACGAAAAATTCTTGAGGATGAGACTATCCAGGTGAACCCGACAACGGTCAGGGTTCCTGTTTTCTATGGACATTCTGAGGCGGTGCATATCGAAACCCGGGAAAAAATCACCTCGGCTGATGTCCGGGCATTACTAAATGCAGCGCCAGGTGTAGTGGTCATCGATGAGCGTGCCAACGGGGGTTACCCGACTGCTGTAAGTGATTCCGCTGGCCAGGATCCGGTTTATGTCGGCAGGATCAGGGAGGACATCTCCCATCCCAAAGGCATTAATCTTTGGGTTGTTTCGGATAATATCCGTAAAGGCGCAGCATTAAATAGTATTCAAATCGCAGAAATTTTGGTAAAACATTACTTGTAAACTATAGTTATAGGGTAAATATAAAGCACATTCGCAGGTTTCTAAGACGGGTCTACCCACTGTGATATATAAATTCCGGAGGGGAGAAGCGAAGCGGATGTAGATTCCTCTGGGTGTAGATATAGTTGATTAGCAAACAGTAACTTGTTGATATTCAAACGATAATTTTATTTATGGCTACATTTGTGATGAAGTCAAGAGCATTGCAGATTATCTCTGTGTGTTTTTTAGTAACCATGCTATCAGCCGATGTATATGCATTGGCACTCGCTGATTTAGAATTAAAATCATCGCTTAATCAACTGCTTGACGTTAGAATACGACTTTTAACATCAGCTGCGAATGAGATGGAGAGCCTGGAGATAAAAGTCACAGTTCTTAATGAGGGTGCAGGCAATCATATGCTTCCCCATTTACAACATGAACTTATTCAGGATGAAACGGGCACTTATATCAAGGTAACGACACGAGACGCAGTCCGCGAACCTGTATTCAGATTTTTAGTGGAAGCGATCTGGTCAGGCGGTCGTTATCTGCGTGAATATTCATTGCTTATAGACCCGTTCGTACAGCGATAAACAGGGGGAATTGATTTAACTGATGAAACGGATACTGACGCTCATCTTGTTATTGGTGATATCACAAGGGCGTGTATATGCCCTTGGTCTGGGTAATATTGATCTCAATTCCGCCCTGAATGAACCGTTTGATGCAAGGATTGAATTACTTTCAACAACTGCGGAAGATCTGGAAAGCCTTAAGGCCGGCTTGGCGGATGCCGAGGCTTTCCGGCGTGCAAATATTGACAGGCCCTTCTTTCTCAGCCGGTTAAAATTCTCAGTGCGTGATTCAGAGGATGGACCTGACTATATCCGTATTCATAGTTCCGAACCTGTTCGTGAACCTTTCCTGAATTTCCTGCTGGAGGTCAGTTGGTCCAAGGGAAGGTTATTCCGTGAATATACCGTTCTGCTGGATCCCCCTTTGTACGATCCATCCAAGAAGATGCTGGAATTCTCACAATCTGTTGCTCCGGTGCCGGAAAGCGCAATACAGGGAAACAAGGTTGTCTATGCTGACGAATTCACTCGCCACACAGCAGGTGCGCAAACCAGTTATTCTGGCGGCGACTATGGTCTGACTCAATCACAAGATACATTGTGGTCAATCGCAAAGGCAATGCGTCCTGATGATTCAATCACTGTGAATCAAATGATGCTGGCCTTGTTGAGGACCAATCCTGAGGCTTTTATTAAAAATAATATCAATGGGCTCAGGCGTGGTCAGATCCTGCATACGCCGGACGCAAATGAGATTAATGCGCTGACAGAGAGTGAGGCACTTGCGGAGGTCAAATCACAATATGCCATGTGGGGTGATGAGATCCGTGCAACAGTGTCGGAAACCGTTACTGAGCGTCCTGCTGTATCAATACCAGCTGAGATACTATCGGAAACAACCCCGGTAGAAGAGGCCACGGTTACACAGGAAGAAGTCGTAAGTGAGGCTGAACTAAGACTGGTTACCCCGACAGGTAAGGGGGAAGGATCCGATCAGGTAGCAGTTGGTGAAAAAGGTGCTGAAACCGGAGCAACCGTTTCAGCTGAAGAACTGGTATTAGCAAAGGAATCGGTTGAATCACTTACCCAGGAAAATACCGAGTTACAGGATAAGCTGCAAGAATCGGAGGTTTTGATTGATGACCTCAAACGTTTGATTGCACTTAAGGATGATGAACTCGTTTCCTTGCAAAATCAGTTGGCACAGGCACAGGCTGTGGAGGAAACGAAAGAAGTAGCACCTGCAGAGGAGGCGGCTGAAGAGGTAGCACCTGCAGAAGAGGCGGCTGAAGAGATAGCACCTGCAGAGGAGGCGGCCAGTGAAACCACGGATATGCAGCCGCCCGGCACACCTTCGGGTTTAACAGGTGTTGTAAGCCAGTATCTGGGGCCCGTAAAGGATATTGTGGCAGGCAACCGCATGATTGCTATTGCGGGTGGCGGTATTCTGCTCGTCCTTATCCTGCTTGGTGTGTTCATCAAGATACGGGGTCGTTCTGCAACCGCACCTGAAGCGGAAAGTATTACCACAGAATTTCCGGATTTCAATGAAGGGGAAGTCGATGGTTTGTCGATAACAGACTCTGAACGTATAACTGGTATTGATGAGTCTGAGGCAGTAACTGTTATTCCAGAGAGCCTGGAAATGGCCGGGATCGCCGCCGATGCAGAAGCTAAGAAGATGCAATTACCGGGTGGGGCACCTGCGGGGGAAGAACTGGAAGAAGACCCCATGCAGGAGGTAAATACCTACCTGGCATTCGAACAGTTTGGTCAGGCAGAAGAATTTGTCCGGAAGGCACTGGATAGTGAACCGGATAATCCGGAATATCATATCAAGCTACTTGAAGTGTTTTACACATCCGGTAACAAGAAATCCTATGAGGAAGCTGCCCGGGTATTGCACAACAAGCTCGGTGGAAAGGGTGAACATTGGTCAATGGCAGTAGCAATGTGGCAGGAGATGTCTCCTGGGCGGGCCTTGTTCGAGGCCCCGGTAGAAGGTGAAGAAAGGGAAACCGGAAGTTCTATTACCCGTGGCGGGATTGTCGATCTTACAGCGGATGATGAGGCGGCTGGCGATGCCGGTCTGGATTTCGATCTTGGTTCAGCTGCAGGTCGGGCTGGGGGTAAATCGGAAGATGATATTCTGGATATAACGGCGGCTGTGGATACAAGTAGTGATGATTTGCTGGATGTTACTGCAGCGGTTGGGCTTGTTGAAGATGAGGCCGCTGAGTCCAGGACAGATGCAGAAGAAATGTTTGATATCACGACAGGTGACGAAGAGGGAGGAATGCTGGATATCACGACAAGTGCTGAAGAGGGAGGAATGTTGGATATCACGGCAGGTGCTGAAGAGGAAGATATGCTGGATTTGACAGTAGGTGCTGAAGAGGCAGCAGGTATGGAATTGATGGTTGATCGCAACGAGGGAAAACTCCTTGATCTAACGGTCAGTGAAGACATACTCGATGTTTCCAAGGAGAAAAGAAGTGGTGTTGATCTTCTGGATGTAACTAGTTCCATGACTTCTTCCGCTTCCTCCGCTCTGGAACTGGATTCAGATGAAGATTTACTTGATGTGACTGCTGCGACCAGCGCCGGAGCAGACAGCGATGAGCTACTTGAAATAGATTTTGAAAGGGAAGTAAACGCTGCATCCGGTGTTAAAGATGATAACGTAATCGATTTTGACGTTGGTGCTCTGGAGATGGAATCTGATCAGGCAGAGACCATCGAGAGTGATGTCAATAATGTTATTGAATTTGATATTACCGCATCCGGTGCAGGGGAGGGCGGGGATGATGAAGGTTTGGAACTGAGTCTTGGTGCCGCCGGGGATGATTTAGGGGAAAAAGATGGAGGAATTGAACTTGATTTGAGTGATATTTCGGGTGAATCCGACGATTCGGGGAATGAATTTAGCCTGAGCCTGGATATTGAAGGAGATGCCACTGTACAGGCAGATATAGACTCCATGTTTGATATTGCAGGCCCAGGGGAGGGAAATGCCGATGATGAAATAGATATGAATATGACGATGGAGATGAAAAAGAGCAGCGTGGGCATGTCTATGGATAATGGCGAGATGGAGGGGAATGAGGTCCCCGAGATAGATCTTACCCTGGATGATGAAGGTACCGGTACAGGCGAGGATGAGATCGATATAGAAGGGACGGTGGAAATACCAAAGTTCGATTTGGACATGGATGACGATATTGAGGGAGATGCCCGGACTGTCTTCGTACCACGTTCAATGCAGCCGGAAGAACAATCCGATGAAGAAGAAATCACTACCAAGCTGGATTTGGCCAAGGCCTATATCGAACTGGGGGATAAAGACAGTGCCAAGATTATCCTTGCTGAAGTCATGGCTGAAGGGAATACTGATCAGCGGCAGCAGGCACAGGAATTGTTAGGTCAAATATAATCATATCCGTGCGAGTCTGATTAGAACAACTGAAAGGCTTGCTGTTACAGACAAGCTGTCACCATCGGTTATTAGAATAACCCTGTTGTAATCTGGTATCCCTGCACATCATGAAGATCGCCTTGGGTATTGAATATTGTGGCACACGATTTTTTGGCTGGCAGCGGCAAATTGGAGTTCGAACAATACAACAGTCGATTGAAGAGGCACTTTCATTTGTTGCAAATCATCCTGTCACAACCATCTGTGCCGGACGAACAGATACGGGTGTACATGCTGTTCAGCAGATAATCCACATTGAGACGCAGGTAATTCGCGAATTACATTCCTGGGTTTTGGGCAGTAATGTCAATCTGCCCGAAGATGTCAGTGTCCTCTGGGCAAGGCAGGTAGATGATGATTTTCATGCCCGGTTTTCTGCAACAGCCAGAATATATCGATATCTCATAATGGACAGGAGTTCACGTCCAGGTCTGCATGCCGGGAAAGTCACATGGGTATATCGGCAATTGAATGTCGAAAAAATGCAGGAAGCGGCAGATTATCTGATAGGTGAGCATGATTTTACCTCATATCGTGCAATTGCCTGCCAGGCGAAATCGCCGGTACGTACCGTCAAACAAATCAGTCTGGACAGACACAATGAAATTATTGTAATGACAATTGAAGCAAATGCCTTTTTGCACCACATGGTGCGTAATATTGCCGGTGTTTTGATAAATATTGGTTACGGCAAGGAAAAACCGGTGTGGGCAAAGCGGGTTCTTGATGCACATGACAGAACGAAAGGCAGTGTGACTGCCCCGCCACATGGCCTGTATCTCCTTAATGTGGAGTATCCTGGTAAATATTTATTCCCGGATGCCAAATCCCGGACCTTATATCTGGCCTGATTGGCAGGCAGATAGGACAATCCGGGTTTCGTATAGGAAATTCTGAGTAATTCAGGGTTTCCACGATAGATGGGGGTACCGCCATTTCAATGGCAGATAAGTCATTGAAAATGCGAGAAAAGCAGAGATCGCATTTTTCATTGCGTAATGTGAAAATTCCAGGACTTTGGTACCCCCTGGTGGGGTATGGAATTATTCAGACCTTCCATATATTCGTTTCCGTTGGAGGGAAAGGGGAATGTAATTATTGCTTTCCTGTTTTAATTCATAGACATACTTTATGTGTACTTCACAGGAGAATAACCCTGTACTGAATGGCGTCTGGCAGCGACCAGGCATGATTACAGACACAGCCATTGCAACTGAATTCACAGTGATAATATGACGGGTTCTGATTTGAATAACCTGACTCGAACACGAGTCAAAATCTGCGGTATTACCCGGTCACAGGATGCGCTTGCTGCGGCCTATGCTGGTGCAGATGCGATCGGGCTGGTATTTTACGAGAAGAGTTTGCGTCATGTCACGGTGGATAGCGCAAAGGCGATTGTGAAAGCAATACCGCCGTTCGTTACAATAGTTGGCTTATTCGTCGGTGCAGGAAAGGATAAAATCAGGGCTGTACTGGAAAATATACCTATCGATATTCTGCAGTTTCATGGTGATGAATCGGATGAGCAGTGCCAACAATACGGCAGACCGTATATCAAGGCGATCAGGGTGAGAGAGCAACTTGAACTGGATGATCTTCTGAACCGCTATCCGGGGGCATCGGCATTACTTCTTGATTCCTATGTACAGGGTACACGGGGGGGTACCGGTATTGCGTTTGACTGGTCAATAGTTCCACCGGTATGCAACAAACCGATCATATTGGCTGGTGGGTTGACTCCGGCAAATGTCCGCAGGGCGATCACACAGGTGAAACCGTATGGTGTCGATGTCAGTGGGGGTGTTGAAACAGGCAAGGGAATCAAGGATGCTGGTAAAATAGCTGCATTTATGCAAGAGGTGACAAATGCACAAGATGAATTCAGAGGCAGGCACTGCACACCTGTACAGGTCTGACATGGCGGTGCAACTGCCGGATGAAGCAGGTCACTTCGGTCCCTATGGGGGCCGTTTTGTAGCCGAAACCCTGATGGGCCCGCTGGAGGAACTGACTGTTGCGTACAAACGCTACATTCAGGACCCTGATTTTCTGGCTGAATTCGATGATGAATTAAGGAATTATGTGGGTAGACCTTCCCCCCTGTACCACGCAAAACGGTGGTCAGAAAAACTGGGCGTTGCACAAATTTACCTCAAACGTGAAGATTTAAACCATACCGGTGCCCATAAAATCAACAATACGGTTGGGCAGGCCCTGCTCGCGAAACGCATGGGCAAGAATCGGGTTATCGCTGAAACCGGTGCCGGGCAGCATGGTGTGGCAACTGCAACCGTGGCTGCGCGCCTTGGTATGGAGTGCGTGGTCTATATGGGGTCAGAGGATATTCGACGCCAGGCGATAAACGTCTTCAGAATGAAATTGCTCGGGGCTGTGGTGGTGCCGGTTGAGGCCGGGTCAAAAACGCTGAAAGATGCATTGAATGAGGCCATGCGCGACTGGGTAAGCCATGTTGACAATACATTTTATATAATCGGCACAGTGGCTGGTCCGCACCCTTACCCTGTTATGGTGCGTGATTTTCAGGCTATCATAGGGCGTGAAGCCAGACAGCAGTGCATACAACAGACGGGCCGTCTGCCAGATGTCCTGATCGCTTGCGTCGGTGGTGGATCCAATGCTATTGGTCTGTTTTACCCGTTTATTGGAGACAGGAATGTTGCCATGTTTGGGGTTGAAGCTGGTGGTGAGGGAATTGAAACAGGTCGTCATGCTGCTTCATTGAATGCGGGTTCCCCGGGGGTCCTGCACGGTAACCGTACCTATCTGCTGGAAGATAAGGATGGCCAGATTATTGAAACACACTCTGTATCAGCCGGGCTTGATTATCCCGGTGTAGGACCGGAGCATGCCTGGCTTAAAGACAGTGGTCGTGCCAATTATGTCGTCATCAACGATGATGAAGCACTGGCAGCATTTCATGACTTGACGCGAACAGAGGGTATTATGCCGGCACTGGAATCCAGCCATGCCCTTGCCTATGCAACCAAACTGGCACCGGAAACAGAGAAGGACAGGATTATTATTGTGAACCTGTCAGGTCGCGGAGACAAAGATATACATACCGTTGCGACGCGCGCGGGTATTGACATTTAAGGGATGTAGCCATGAATAATCGTGAAAAACTGATTGATTTGATGATAGAACACAATCTGGAACGCAGAGAACTGGCGCAAATGCTGAAAGTGAAAAGCGAGACTGTTGATCACTGGTTGTTGCCTAATGATATACGCAACCATGAAGAAATTCCGGATATGGCGATTGAATTACTTGAGTTAAAGCTGGCTATGAAATCGTGATTCGGGCATGGGCAGTGTGTCTTTTAAAGGGTGAATTAACTATCTGAGGGAGTGACAATTCTTATTGTTGTTGTGTTTCTCATGTCATTCGGATTTGTCATTTTTCGATTTAACATACCACTGAACAATTCCAGCATATTGTCTATCCCCATGATAATATTCCGGTATTCAGGCCTGATATTGATTTGAAATGAGCAAGATAAATCACTGTTTCACAACCCTGCGCCAAAAGGCACGTACGGCCCTCATTCCGTTTATCACTGCGGGGGATCCAGAACCGGAAATGACTGTTCCTCTGATGCATGCACTGGTCAAGGGGGGGGCCGATATTATTGAGCTTGGAATTCCTTTCTCTGACCCCATGGCGGATGGTCCGGTGATCCAGCGGGCCAGTGAACGTGCCCTTGTTCATGGAACGAGTCTGAGGGATGTTATCGCTATGGTGGCTGATTTCCGCAAGGATAACAGTGAAACGCCGGTTGTTCTCATGGGGTATCTGAATCCTGTCGAGGTGATGGGATATCTGCCATTTGCAGATACCTCTGCGAATGCCGGTGTTGATGGGGTGTTGATTGTCGATTTGCCACCGGAAGAAGCGGGTTCATTGCGGGTGTCCCTTAATCAAAAAGATCTCGATCAGATTTTTTTAATAGCTCCGAATACGAGTGAAGAACGTCTGGACATGATATGCAATCTGGCACGTGGTTTTCTTTACTATGTCTCATTAAAGGGTATAACCGGAAGTGATCGGCTTGATGTCGATTCCGTTAAAGAAAAATTGCAACGGATTCGTACCAGAACAGATTTACCCTTAGGCGTCGGATTTGGTATCAAGGATGCCAGAACCGCTGCCCAACTTGGAAAGATAAGCGATGCTGTCATCATAGGCAGTGCATTGGTGGAACGGATAAGTGCCTTTAACGGCAAGACGGACGAGTTACCAGGCGTGATCACGATATTCTTGTCTTCCATCAGGCATGCACTGGATGCCGTGTAAACTGTACAGAATATTGATTAACTGAATTGACAAAATGAACTGGTTCAAAAAACTGCTTCCTTCCAGGATTAAAACAAATGGTGCAGGTCGACGTACCATACCGGAAGGTGTCTGGACGAAATGTGACGAATGCAATGCTGTTTTATATCGAGCTGAACTGGAACGTAATATTGAAGTATGCCCCAAGTGTTCACATCATGCGCGCATTCATGCACGTGCACGTCTTGATCATTTCCTTGATCCTGAACCACGTCTTGAAATTGGTGCGGCAATCAAACCGGTTGATATCCTGAAATTCCGGGACAGCAAAAAATACAAGGATCGACTGGGACAGGCCCAGAAAAAAACCGGCGAAAATGATGCACTGATTGTAATAATGGGGAAGGTCAAGGGAATGCCTTTAGTCGCTTGTGCTTTCGAGTTCGAATTCATGGGCGGATCAATGGGTTCAGTAGTTGGTGAGAGATTTGTGCGTGCCGCAGACAGCGCTATAGAAAAAAACATACCATTGGTATGTTTTGCCGCCAGTGGTGGGGCCAGGATGCAGGAAGCACTTTTCTCACTTATGCAAATGGCGAAAACCAGTTCCGCCCTGGCAACGTTGCGCAGTAAAGGGATACCCTATATATCCGTATTGACCGATCCAACCATGGGTGGGGTATCAGCAAGTCTTGCAACCCTGGGTGATATCAACATCGCCGAACCTAACGCCCTCATCGGCTTTGCCGGATCACGCGTTATCGAACAGACAGTTCGGGAAACCTTGCCGGACGGATTTCAACGGAGTGAGTTTCTGCTTGAACATGGTGCGATTGATATGATTGTCGACAGAAGGGAAATGAGGGATCGTATCAGTTCGCTGTTATCCATTATGATGCACCAGCCTGCACCAATATAATGGGCATATGAATTCGGATACCCGATAAGTATCTTCACCACCAGGCAATGACTCCTATATCGAATCTCGCATATCCGGATATCAATAAAACGGATTCCCTGCGTTTCAGGACACTTGCAGAATGGTTAACCTGGCAGATGCGTCTTCATTTTACAGCAGTCGAACTCGGGCTTGACCGTTGCCGTTGCATCGCTGCAAAGATGGGACTGCTTAACCCTGATTTTAAGGTCATCAGTGTCGCCGGGACTAACGGCAAGGGATCCAGTGTCACCATGCTGGATTTAATCCTGAGAAATTCCGGTTATCAGGTAGGCCGTTACACATCACCTCATCTGATACGCTATAACGAACGAATCTGTATCAATGGTAATGAGGTGACGGATGATCAGTTGTGCGAATCATTTGAGCGTATAGATCGGGCACGTGGTGATGTTACACTGACCTATTTTGAATTTGGTACACTTGCAGCGCTGGATCTGTTCATGGCTTCTGGAATCGATCTGGCAATTCTGGAGGTCGGGTTAGGGGGCAGGCTCGATGCTGTAAATATTCTCGATGCTGACCTGGCATTGGTCAGCGGTATTGATCTGGATCATCAACAGTGGCTGGGCAATGATCGTGATTCGATTGCAAGGGAGAAGGCGGGCATTTTCCGTAGTTCATCCCCCGCAGTATGTTCTGATATAGACACACCGCAGAGTCTTATCGATTATGCGGCAGAACTGGGTACATCACTTTATCTGCAAGGCAGGGATTTCCATATCAGGATGGAAAAAAATACCTGGTCGTGGTATTCGGCTGACAAGCATTATGTTGACCTGCCCAGACCAGTACGATACGGCGATTTCCAGATTTATAACGCCGCCGGTGTGTTGATGTTATTGACGTTATTAAGTAAAACCAGTCCCGTTGAGGAAAAGGCAATCAGGCAGGGTTTGCAGGATTTTCACTTGCCTGGCCGGTTCCAGATAATCCCGGGAGAGATTCAGATCATTCTTGATGTTGCACATAATCGCCAGGCTGCAAGGACACTCGCCGAAAATCTGCGTTTATTACCAGGTAATGGCACAACCCATGTCCTGATTGGTATGCTTAAAGACAAGGATCGCCTTGCTGTATTTGAGGCTTTGTCTCCGATTGTTGATGTCTGGCATACGGTTACCTTGCCGCAGGAACGGGGTGCGGATGCAGAAACCTTGTGTGGTGACCTGAGGCAAACGGGGTTTACGGGTGCTATAAACAGATATGAGAGTGTTGCAAGTGCCTTGGATATGATCCGTGCCGGTGCCGTTCAAGGAGACAGACTCGTTGTGACGGGTTCTTTCCTGACCGTCAGTGCGGCAATACAACATTTGAATCTTCCAGGCTTGAGTTGATATGGAACAGAGATTGAAGGAACGGCTCGTTGGCGCCTCCGTTCTGGTGATTCTGGCAGTCATCTTTATTCCCATGCTGCTGGGTGGTTCCCCGGAATCCGACCAGCTTATTACTGAAACAAATATACCGGAAAGACCGATCAGTAAATCAGGTTCCCGCGTCGTACCACTGCAGGTGACCCAGACAGATATTGCCAACACAGGCACAGATGAGACAAGGGGAAAAGACGTTGAACCTGTCGATATTCAGGCAGAGGCACAACCACCGGAGATAACGCTGGAAGTTACAGAGGAAACAAAAATACAGGAAAAACCTGCTGATAAACAGCAATCAAAACGTGTCGGCCTGACTGCATGGGTGGTACAACTGGGAAGCTTCAACACCAGGGAGAATGCCGAACTCCTGAATGAAAAATTACGCAAGGCCGGTTATCCGGCGTTTGTGGAACCACTTAAACAGGAGGATGGTACAATCTACCGTGTACGTGTGGGACCCGAGCTGTTGCGTTCGGATGCAGAGGCATTACTTGCCAGGTTGAAGTCATCTATGAATCTGAATGGGTTTGTGCGGCAATATCCTTGATCATTCCACCGGCATTGCGAATAGTATTTAACAGGTTAATTAACGGATGCACACTGTAATTCAGATATACGGGCAGATTTGGCATACCATAATCAATGTTGTTGATCAGCAGATGCCTTCCAGAACCGCCCTTGGGCAACAGGCAAGGTAATTATGCCCGCGACAGATATTGTTATCCTTGTCGTCATCGTCATCCCTACGATCGTGGGTGTATTTTACGGTTTTCTGAATATCATTTTTTCTTTACTGGCGTGGGCGTTGGCGCTGGGTGCCGCGGTAAAACTGGTACCCTATTTTTCCCCCATGCTGGAAAGTTATATTGACACACCAATCCTCAGGGTCATACTCGCATTCGCAGGATTATTTATTGTTGGCCTGATGATCCTGAGTGGTCTCGGGTTTTTTGTTGTTAAATTATTGGGCAGGACAGGTTTGACGGCCACTGACAGGATTCTGGGTCTGTTTTTCGGTATGGGGCTGGGAGGATTAATAGTGGCTATTGTTGTTTTCCTGGCGGGGTTCACAGCCTACCCCGAGGATATCTGGTGGCAGGAATCGAAACTGGTGGATCCCTTTCAGAAGATTGGTACCTGGGCAAAGGCCTTTTTGCCCGAGAATATTGCCGAATATCACGGGTATGGGCATCCTAAAACAGGGTCTTGAGCATAGGTCAGAGGATTATGTGTGGCATTATTGGCTTGGTAGCAAAGAATTATGTAAATCAGATGATTTATGACGGCCTGACCGTCTTGCAACACCGTGGGCAGGATGCAGCCGGTATGGTGACTTGTGATGACAAGCAGTTATATTTGAGAAAGAGCAACGGTATGGTCCGTGATGTCTTTCATACACGGCATATGCTGAATCTGAAAGGCAATATGGGCATAGGGCATGTCCGTTATCCGACTGCCGGTTGTGCCTCTTCCGCCGAGGCCCAGCCGTTTTATGTCAATTCCCCCTACGGTATCACACTTGCACATAACGGGACCCTGACGAACAGTGAGGCACTGAAAAATGACCTGATGCGGGAAGATTTGCGTCACCTGAATACCAACTCGGATTCTGAAGTCTTGCTGAATATTCTCGCCCATGAATTACACCATGCTGATAAACCCCGCAAAGATATTGAGATTGAGGATATCTTTCTGGCTGTCAGGCGCTTGCATCAGCGGTGCCGGGGTGGCTATGCGGCGGTCGCCATGATTACCGGCGTTGGTATACTGGGATTTCGTGATCCGCATGGCATTCGTCCGATCATATTTGGCAGGCGCCGGACCGATCGGGGAAATGAATACATCATAGCCTCAGAGAGTGTGGCTGTAGATTCACTTGATTTTGAAATAATAAGGGATATTGAACCAGGGGAAGCCGTGTTCATTACTGTGGATGGTGAACTGCATACCCGGCAATGTGCCGATCAGCATGAATACGCACCCTGCATCTTTGAGTATGTTTATCTTGCCCGGCCTGATTCGATCATTGATGGGATTTCCGTCTACAGGGCACGGTTGCGAATGGGTGAGTCGCTTGCCAGCAAAATCCTTCGTCTCTACCCGGACCACGATATCAATGTTGTCATTCCAATTCCGGATTCGAGTCGTACTGCGGCATTACCTCTGGCCCAGTCCCTCGGGGTGAAATACCGTGAAGGGTTTATCAAGAATCGATATATCCCTCGCACATTCATCATGCCGGGACAGACTATTCGGAAGAAATCCGTGCGCCAGAAGCTGAATGCCATCGATCTTGAATTCCAGGGCAAGAATGTTTTGCTGGTAGACGATTCTATTGTGCGTGGTACAACATCAAGGGAGATTGTGCAGATGGCGCGGGACGCCGGTGCAAAAAAGGTTTATTTTGCATCCGCAGCGCCGCCTGTCCGTTATCCGAATGTATACGGTATTGATATGCCATCTGTCAGGGAACTGATTGCATATAACCGGACTGTGGAAGAAATTGCCCAGGTCATCGGTGTTGACTGGCTGGTCTATCAGGATATGGAAGATTTAATTGCTGCAGCGAGGAAAGGGAATCCATCGATCACAAGGTTTGATACCTCCTGTTTCAGTGGTGAATATGTCACAGGTGATGTCACAGTGGATTACCTGGCACATATAGAAGCGTTGCGCAATGATTCCGCCAGGCAAACAGTGGAAATGGGAGATGATGGCCTGACCGATCTGTCCAATGGTGGCTGAGTTCATTGTTCGTGATGTTTCTCCAGAGGTCCCCGAAGTTTAATTGTATTTGTGTTGCGCAATGATTTTACAGTGCAGTATTTGAATCTCCCTTCAGAATTATAAATAGAATTACATTCTATACATAAATCAGTAACCGGATGGATCAGGATTTTACTAGTAAAGAGGGGCAAGCCTTATTATATTTGTGCCCGCTGTTACAGACTTGATCTTGTCAGTCCTTGTCTTCCTTTCCGGCAGCCGTGGGTTTTGTCTTGCCTGATGCGACACTAAAGAAGCTTTCCTGCATCTGTTTCCAGAGTTCCAGGTTGCGTTCAGTTATTTCCGCTATGGTGGTCAGGGGGTTGGTGGTAACGGCATTTTGTAACTGTTCCTGCATTTGCTGTTGCTGAGAAACAAACAGACTGATGCTTTTTTGCAGATAATCCGCCGCCAGGGATTGCATGGAATTACCGTAAAACCGGATGATGTGTGACAGGGCCTGGATTGAAAAGATCGGTTCTCCATCATGTTCCTGTTCGATAATGATCTGCAGGAGGATATTACGCGTCAGGTCTTCATCTGATTTAACATCGATAACGATGAATTCCTGGCCACTGAGTACAAGATTTTTAACGTCTTCCAAGGTGATGTATTTACTTGCCTCGGTATCGTAAAGACGACGATTGGGATATTTTTTTATGATACGTTTATTATTCATATTCTGTCGAATCCGCGAATTTCTGTCATTTGCGCACTGATTTTACAGTTTTACAGAATAACTGCACAAGCCAGGCAATACCATCTGCGATACAGGCTGACCACCATTAACTGAAAATTCTGCGGCTGTGCCAAAGTATCGTGATCGTGACAATGATTAGCAACTATCATTGCTGCCAGCCCTCCCTTTCTACGGCAAGGGCAACACCCTGGCCACCACCGATGCACAGTGTGGCCAGACCTTTTCTGGCATTACGGCGTTTCATTTCATGCAGAAGGGTGACCAGGATCCGGCAGCCGGAGGCCCCGATCGGGTGTCCGAGGGCGATGGCCCCACCATTAACATTCACCTTGCCCGGATCCCAGCCGATATCCTTGTTTACCGAAATCGCCTGTGCGGCGAACGCCTCATTGGCTTCAATAAGATCCAGATCATCGACTGACCAGCCTGCTTTTTCGAGGCATTTTCGGGTGGCCGGGATTGGTCCAGTACCCATGATCGCGGGATCGACACCAGCACTGGCGTAGGCCTTGATAGTGGCCAAAGGCTTGAGCCCCAGTTCCCTGGCCATACTTTCCGACATGACAACAACGGCAGCTGCCCCATCGTTAATACCCGAGGCATTGGCTGCTGTTACAGTACCATTTCTGTCAAATGCGGGTCGCAGTTTAGCAATTCCATCAGCAGTTACACCCGCACGCGGGAATTCATCCTTGTCGAAAACAAGGGGATCACCCTTGGCTTGTGGGATCTTAATCGGAATGATTTCATCGTTGAATCTGCCCTCTTTTCGGGCAGCTTCCACCTTCTTCTGGCTTGCAACTGCAAATTCATCCTGTTCTTCCCGTGAAATAGTAAATTTCCTTGCTATATTTTCGGCAGTAACACCCATATGGTAATTGTTGAATACATCCCACAAACCATCAACGATCATGGAATCCGGCATGGTCCAGTCACCCATTTTTACGCCATTACGTGATTTTGGCAGAACATGAGGGGCAAGGCTCATATTTTCCTGGCCGCCGGCAACGATGATATGGGCATCACCGCATTTGATGGCCTGGGCAGCCAGATGAACTGTTTTCAAACCACTGCCACAGACCTTATTGATAGTCATGCACGGCACTTCATGTGGCAGACCCGCTTCTATAGCGGCCTGGCGGGCAGGGTTTTGACCGGTACCCGCGGTCAATACATGACCGAAAATGACTTCATCAACCTGGTTCGGTTGAATCCCGGCCCTTTCCAGGACCGCGCTGATGACCCTGGCGCCAAGGATGTATGCGGGTATACTCGCTAATGATCCGTTGAAATTACCAATGGCTGTGCGTCCAGCGGAAACGATGACTATGTTCTCTGTCATTACCACTTACTCCTCACAGGGTAGTTCATGTCTTCAAACAATAATTCTCGACAAGGGGGTGTTTTAAAATAAAAAATGTTGCAGTGCACAATTCGCGTGGCATATTAGCAGAAAGCCAGGGCATACACCAGTCATGATTAATTATTACCAGGTAACACTTGAAAAGACATCATCATCCATCGAATATTATTATACCTGTTCATCAGTCCATTCGTCCCAATACGGGACAGGGTGTAGCATTTCAGATAAAAAATCGACGAAAGTACGAATCTTTGCGGACAGAAATTTCCGATGATTATAAACGGCATAGATTGGTTTTTCTGCCGGTGCAAATTCCCTCAGCACCGGTTGCAGATGGCCTGATTTGATATCCAGACCCACCATGTAGGTGGGTAACTGGACCAGTCCACACCCCTTGATCGCAGCGACGCGCAGGGCATCCCCCACATTGCATCTGAATGTCCCGGTGATATGTTGATTTGTTTCCCTGCCGTTGATTGAAAATTGCCATTCATTTACCGGGATGTGGGGTGTGAAAAGCAGGCAATTATAATGGTCCAGTTCTGCAGGTGTTTTCGGGCTGCCGTATTTTTCCAGGAATTCCGGCGATCCACAGACAACCATCCTCGCGGATGCAAGTTTTCGGGTCACGAGACTCGAATCATCCATCACCCCGACATGGATCGCCATGTCCAGCCCTTCTTCCACGAGGTCAGGCGCCCTGTCAGTTAAAACCATATCGATGGTTACATCCGGGTAACTCTTTTTATAGGTGGCGATGAAACGGGCCAGATGGAAGGCACCGAATGAGGGAGGTGCCATAATCCTCAGCGTACCACGTGGTTCCGAATTTAGTTGTGTAATCGCAAGTTCGGCATCATCAATATCTGAAAGGATAAGGTTGATCCGCTCCTGATAGGAGGCACCCACTTCGGTCAGGCTGAGATGCCGGGTGGTCCTGTTCAACAGGCGGACGCCAAGACTGTTTTCAAGATATTGCACATGTTTGGAGGCCATAGCCCGTGATATCTTCAACTTTTCGGCCGCGGTCGAAAAGCTGCCAAGTCTGGCTACCATGGAAAACACCTTCATTGCAGTGAGTCTATCCATCCATCTTCCCCAATATTATTTCAAATATGGATACAATATTTCCATAGAATCGGTATTGTAACTTGATATGACACTAACTATAACCATAGTTGTCAGCAAATATCTGGCAACTGCCATCGTGACAATGATCCAGTTTCAGGCATATGCCTCGAATACAGGCCGTACAGATGGGCTGTTTGATCTATCTCTAAATAATGAGATCGCCATGGCTATGCAGTGGAATTTTAGTCGTTCCCTGGATTATTTAACTATTGAGCAATCCGGCGAGTTACATAGGTGAAATTATGAAAAAAGCAATCGTCAGTTTATATGCGTACCTCATATGTTTTGTAACCGTATCCTGTGGAGTGATATTTCTCGGGGCAGGTGTTTATAACGTCATTGAAATAGCTGCACCTGGCTATATGTTATCGGCAGAGATCGTACAGGATCACAGGGATAATCAATCATTTATCCATTCTCATTATAAAAGTAATCTATATGAATATCTGACTGATATGCAGATTACTACCCAACGGATTGAGAGTCTTGAGGGAGAGATTGTGAATGAACGAAACAGTGCTATCAGGGGCCTTATCATCGTTTTTGTTATTTTAATGATTGATATGGGTGTTTTCTACTTGCACTGGCCAATCGTTGAAAGGCGGCAAATGGGCCATTCCCATTAACCGTTCATTCAGGCCGTAAATGAAAAAAACGCCCTGTTGCGTATTAAACAGGGTGTCCCATTGAATTTACGAAATGCTTGTAACTAGATATGCAGGGCCCGTTTGTCTATCCCCAGTGCAGCTTCATGCAGGGCCTCGGACAAGGTAGGGTGGGCATGGATAGTACGCGCAATGTCTTCTGTGCTGGCATCAAACGCCATGGCAAGAACAGCCTCGGCGATCAGTTCGGAGGCGTTGGGTCCGAACATGTGCACCCCCAGGATACGATCTGTTTTTTCATCACCCAGTATCTTTATCATGCCGGTCGTCTCCCCCATCGCGCGAGCACGGCCTGAGGCCATGAATGGGAAGGCGCTGCTCTTGTAGGGGTGAGCCCTTTCCTTGAGTTCCTGTTCGGTCCTGCCGACCCAGGCGATCTCGGGCCAGGTGTAGATCACCCATGGGATCACCTCGTAGTTGACATGGCCGGTATGGCCTGCAATCCCCTCGGCGACGGCAACACCTTCCTCCGAGGCTTTATGTGCCAGCATGGGTCCGCGTACGACGTCGCCGATGGCATAGACATTCGGGAGATTTGTCCTGCAATTCGCATCCACTTCAATAAAACCTCGATTATCAAGCTGTAAACCATATTCTTGTGCGCCCAGGCCAGCCGTATTCGGCTGACGCCCTGCAGCTACGATGAGCTTATCAACGATGATTTGCTGCTTGTCACCGGAGTGATCAAAGGTGATGATAACCTGCCGGTTATTGGTACCGGTTCCGGTTACCCGTGTCCCAAGGTGAATATCTAGTCCCTGTTTTTGCAGGGTCTTGTGAGCTTGTGCCGCAATCTGCCTGTCAACGGGAACAAGGAATTCTTCCAGGGCCTCAAGGATAATGACCTTTGCCCCCAGGCGATTCCAGACACTCCCCAGTTCCAGGCCAATCGCACCGGCACCGATAATCCCCAGGGTTCGTGGCACTTCATTAAATGCCAGGGCACCGGAAGAGTCCACGATGAGTTTGTTGTCTATACGGGCAGCAGGTATCTGCATTGGGACAGAACCGGTAGCGAGGATGATGTGTTTCGCTGATACAGTGGTCATTTCACCATGCGCTGCGGTGACGGGACTGATCTCAATCTGATTGTCAGAAAGCAGTCGCCCGTGTCCCTGCAACCAGTCAATCTTGTGTTTGCGAAACAGGCCGGCGATACCCTGGGTCAGGATGTGCACGATAGTATCCTTACGCGCGATCATCCTGTTTACATCGATACTGACTCCTGAAACGGTGATGCCGTGGACATTGGCCTCCTGTTTGATTTGTTGATACTGGTGCGACGAGTCAAGTAATGCCTTCGACGGGATACATCCCACATTCAGGCAGGTTCCACCAAGGGTGGGTTCGCCTTTGTCATTAGCCCAACTTTCTACGCAGGCTGTCGTCAGACCCAGTTGTGCACAACGGATGGCAGCCACGTAACCACCCGGACCGGCACCGATGACAACGACATCATAGCTTTTCATAAATGTTCCCCTGGCCTCTATTCCTGGTCATATGCCAGGTCAACAGATAATTCATAAATTCAGTCTTTTTATCGATATGCCTGTTAGATCTGTAACATGAGCCGTGTGGGGTCTTCAATTTGTTGTTTGATGACAACGAGGAACTGGACGGCCTCACTCCCGTCGATTATCCGATGGTCGTAGGACAGGGCCACATACATCATCGGGCGAATGACAACGGCGCCATCTTCAGCGATGGGCCGTTGCTGGATCTTGTGCATCCCCAGAATGGCGCTTTGTGGTGGATTGATAATCGGTGTTGAAAGCAGGGAACCGAAGATACCACCATTGGTAATGGTAAAGGTGCCACCGGTTAATTCGTCTATTGTCAGACTGGCGTCGAGTGCCTTTTCGCCAAATTCCCTGATCCGGATTTCAATTTCTGCGAGTGACAGCACATCCGCATTGCGTACTATCGGGACAACCAGGCCACGGGGTGTGCTGACCGCGATACCAATGTCAAAATAGCCATGATAAATGATATCCCTGCCATCGACGGAGGCATTGATGACTGGAAATTTTTTCAGGGCTTCGACGGTGGCCCTGGTAAAGAAAGACATAAAACCGAGCTTGACGCCATGGGTCTTCTCGAATTCTTCCCTGTAGCGTGTTCGCATATCGATTACGGGTTGCATATTTATTTCATTAAAGGTCGTCAGGATGGCATTTTCATGCTGTGCGGCCAGGAGGCGTTCTGCAACCCGCTTTCGTAAGCGGGTCATGGGGACTTTCTTTTCAGGTCTTCCTTCTGCCACGTGCATGGGTACTGATACCTCAGGCGCTGCATGGTCAGCGGGTACGGTTGTAACGGGGAGTTCATCCATTTCAGGGGCTGCATCTGCCGCGCTGACGATTGCTGGTATTTCAGGTTCTGCACGGGCAGCGGGTACGTAGGCAACGGGGATTTCATCTTTTTCAGGAGATGTATCTGCCGTGCTTTCGATTGCTGGTACTTCAGGTGCTGCAGGCATGGTTGCTTTTGCCGGTATAATTTCTTCGGGGTACTCATCACCTGCCAGATGCATGAGTGTGGGTACTTCGGTAGTCACAGCAGCGACTGGTTTATCTGCCAGATAGTGCAGAACATCTTCTTTCGTTAAACGCCCGTTATTACCTGATTTCGGTATGATGGCGGCATCAAGATGATGTTCTTCGATAAGATTACGGACAGCGGGGCTCAATTTTATTTGAGGTGTACTCGTGACAGGTTCCATATCGGGGAAATACTGTTGTTCAGGTACCGTAACCTGTCCAGTAGTACCGGCTACTGTTATTTTTTCATGTATGTCTGTATCGATACGGGCAATTACTTCATCGCTCTGGACCAGTTCACCATCCGCTTTCAGTATTTCTACAATCACACCATTATTCAGCGCAGCAATCTCCAGCGTAACCTTGTCTGTTTCGATATCGATCAGGCTCTCACCCCGTTTGACTTCATCGCCGATATGCTTGTGCCAGTTCATCAAGGTGGCCTCGGAGATCGATTCAGCTAAAACGGGAACTTTGACTTCAACGAGCACGGTCTTCTCCTCAATCTTGTGTGTTCTGTATCAGGGTAATGACATGGTAAGCACTGTTTTATTACCAGGGTACTATCATATAAAGGTCTTTTTATGGGTGACTTCCAGTTTGTCGGGTTGCAGGGCGTCGGCCACCAGCTGTCGTTGTTGTGCCAAGTGCGTTGACATATAGCCGGCTGCCGGTGAAGCAGAATAAAAACGCCCTGCATAACCGAATGTGTGCCGATCATTGAGACAACCAATCATGGTGCCTCGTGACTGCATATAGTACCAGCATCCCTGGTTTTTTGGTTCCTCCTGCACCCATACGATCTCATTCATGTTGGGGTAACGATCCAGTATTTTTTTCATATCTGCGCGTGGAAAGGGGTAAAGTTGTTCCATTCTGGCGATGGCAATGTTGTCAATCCTGTTTTTGCGCCTGGCTTCAAGCAGGTCATAGTAAACCTTGCCGCAACACACCAGCAACCTTGATATAAGCAATGGATCCATATCGTCGACCTCATCGATGACGGTCAGGAATTCACCATTGATCAATTCTTCCACAGGGGAGGTTGAGAGTTTATGCCGCAACAGGCTTTTCGGGCTCATGACGATCAGGGGTTTACGATAGGGGCGCAGCATTTGACGCCGCAGCATATGGAACATCTGGGCAGCAGTACTGGGGACACATACCTGGATATTATCTTCCGCACACAACTGGAGATAGCGCTCCAGGCGTGCTGAAGAATGTTCCGGCCCCTGACCGTCGTATCCATGGGGCAGAAAGACGACCAGACCACAATAACGTCCCCATTTTGCTTCCGAGGAGCTGAGAAATTGATCAAATACTACCTGGGCACCATTGGCAAAATCGCCAAACTGTGCCTCCCATAACACCAGGGCATTTGGTTCGGAACTGGCATAACCGTATTCATACGCCAGCACGGCTTCTTCAGACAGGGTTGAATTGATCACCAGGAAGGGAGGTTGGCCCTGTTTGATATTCTGCAGGGGAAGATAGGTACTGCCATCGTTCTGGTTGTGCAACACTGCGTGCCGGTGAAAAAAAGTCCCGCGACAACTGTCCTGGCCGGAAATGCGGATGGGATATCCCTGATCGAGCAGGGAAGCGTAAGCCATGGTCTCTGCATAACCCCAATCCATGGGCAATTTCCCCTGACCCATCTTGCGCCGGGATTCGATGACCCTGGCGACGGTGGGATGCAGGTTGAAATTCCCCGGGACGGAAGTGATGCGTTCATTCAGCCGGGCTACGCTGTCCGGTGTTAAGGTTGTATCGACGCTGGTATACCACGGTTTTCCTTTGAAAAGCGAGAAATCAATCAGGTATTCAGGGTTGGCGTGTTCCACGCGTGTGCCTGCAACGGCCCGGTTGCCCTCGAGTGATTCGATATACTCATCTGCCATTTTCTGTGCATCATCACCCGTGATAACCCCTGCCTTTATGAGTTTCCCGGAATACAAGGCACGGACCCCCGGATGTTTCCTGATCTTTTCATACATGATCGGTTGTGTTGCAGCGGGTTCATCCGCTTCGTTGTGGCCATGTTTGCGGTAACAGATCATATCGATGACGATATCCTTTTTGAATTCCATGCGATAATCAAGCGCGAGTCTGGTAATAAATACAACCGCCTCAGGGTCCTCTCCATTCACATGAAAAATCGGTGCCTGCACCATCTTGGCGACATCGGTGCAATACAGGGTCGAGCGTGTATCCAGCGGGTCACTGGTGGTGAAACCAATCTGGTTGTTGATGATGACATGGATTGTCCCCCCGGTGGCATAACCCCGGGTCTGCGACAGATTGAACGTCTCCATAACCACCCCCTGACCGGCAAAGGAGGCATCGCCATGGATCAGGACGGGGAGGACCTGTTCACGGGTATAGTCCCGCCGTCTGTCCTGGCGTGCGCGCACCGAACCTTCAACAACCGGGTCGATGATTTCAAGATGTGACGGGTTGAACGCAAGCGTCAGATGAACACTCCCTCCCGGGGTGTGAATGTCCGAGGAAAACCCCAGGTGATATTTAACATCGCCTGAACCATTTGTATTTGCAGCCATTTTCCCTTCAAATTCGTCAAACAAATTACTGGAGAATTTACCGATGATATTGATCAGCACATTCAACCGTCCGCGATGGGCCATGCCGATGACGATTTCCCTGACCGCCCTTGTACCGCCGTATTGAATCAGCTCATCCAGTAACGGGATCAGGGTTTCGCCACCTTCGAGGGAAAAGCGTTTCTGTCCGACATATTTACTATGCAGATATTCTTCCAGGGCATTGGCCGCGATTATACGGTCCAGGATTCGACGTTTTTGTTCATGACTGAAATCCGGCGTGGCCAATGTCGATTCCAGGCGCTTCTGTATCCAGCGTTTCTGTTCAGTCTCATTGATATGCATGTATTCAGCACCAATGCTGCGACAATAGGTCTTGCTGATAATCTTGAGGATCTCGCGCAGTGTGATTTCATCGGGGGCAAATAATGAGCCTGTATTGAAGGTCTTATCCATATCGGATTCCGACAAACCATGCCAGGCCGGGTCCAGTTCCGGTACCTCGGGCCGTGCATATTGTTTCAGGGGGTCCAGATCGGCCCGTCGATGTCCTATGAAACGGTGGGCATTGATGATTTGCAGGACAGTCGCCTGTTTCTGATGTGAGACCGCATCTGAAGAAAAGGCAATTGCAGGAAGGAGGTTCCCCCGGTGTCTTGTCGCCTCTGCAATGACATGCTGGATTGGCGTATGCGGGACATCCCGGTGTAATGCAGGGTCACTCTTTAGCAGGGAGTCGAAACAGGTTCGCCATTCCGGGTCTATGCTGTCCGGGTTATGTAAAAAAGATTCATACAGATCTTCAATGAACCAGGCATTCCCGCTATAGAGGTATGAGGGTACCGGTTTTGCCATGACTATTTCCTGAGTTGTTGTTATGACCGGACTGAATTCGTAACTATTTAGTTTAATTATAAATTATAGTTAATCCTGAGATCTCACGGGCACGGGATGACGATTTCAGATGTTTCGATTTATCAACCGGCAAGTGTAAATGTTCCGATGGTTTATCATATAGGAGTTCAATATTACCATCGAACCAGGTTATCCAGTCTTGCTGCAATGCAATAGGGACTGTATCCTGAATAACAAGTTCAAATAATTTGATAGGTTCCAATTGATAAAATTGAAAGAATAACCCGGACAGAGGGAGGTCAACATGGCGGATACGGTCACCATTATTGATAACAGAACAGGCAGGCAGGTTGAGTGCCCAATCATTAAAGGGACCTACGGCACCCCTGTCATCGATATCAGGGATTTGAATCGTGAACTGGATTTATTCGTGCATGATCCCGGTTTTCTTGCAACATCTTCCTGCCGCAGTGCCATTACCTACCTCGATGGAGACAAGGGCATACTTCTGCATCGGGGCTATCCTATTGAACAACTGGCAGTACAGAGTACCTATCTGGAAGTGTGTTACCTGTTGCTCTATGGCGAACTGCCAACCCAGGCACAATACGAGGCGTTCAGGGCCGATCTGAACAAGCGCAATCTGGTTCATGAACATCTCATGCAGTTTTATTCCGGGTACCTGCATAATGCCCACCCCATGGCAATGCTGATTGGCATCACCGGGGCACTTTCTTCCTATTATCATGAGGCCATGGATATCCATGATCCGGAGGACCGTGACCTCACGGCCAAGCGTGTCATCGCCAAGATGCCGATCCTGGCAGCCAACTGCTACAAGCATTCTGTTGGACACCCTTTTGTATATTCGCGGGATGATCTGAGCTATGTGAAAAATTTTCTGAATATGATGTTTTCCGTACCTAATCATCATTACGATCCGCCTGCCTCGGCCGTGCGCGCCCTGGATATCCTGATGATCCTGCATGCCGACCATGAACAGAATGCATCGACCTCAACCGTGCGTCTGGCAGGGAGTGCAGAGGCGAATCCCTTTGCCTGTATCGCAGCCGGTATTGTGACCCTCTGGGGGCGTGCGCACGGGGGTGCCAATGAAGCCGTCCTGCGCATGCTGGATGAAATAGGAAGACCTGAAAACATCCCGAAATTCATTGCCCGGGCCAAGGACAAGAACGATCCTTTCCGGCTGATGGGATTCGGCCACCGCGTGTACAAGAATTATGACCCGCGGGCGACCCTCATACGCAAGGTATGTCATGAGTTGCTTGAAGACCTGGGTACCGTGGATCAACCCCTGTTCGAAATCGCCATGAGGCTGGAGGAGATCGCATTGAAGGATGAGTATTTTATTGAAAGAAAGCTTTATCCGAATGTGGATTTTTATTCCGGAATCATCCTCAGGGCGCTGATTATACCCACCTCGATGTTTACTGTGCTGTTTGCCCTGGCCCGATCCGCAGGATGGATATCGCAGTGGATGGAAATGATGGAGGATCCCGAGTTACGCATAGGACGCCCGCGACAGCTTTATATCGGACCGAAAAAGAGGGATTATATCCCGATTGATCAGCGGGTTTGACGGCTGATATACAACCTGGCAGAGGGCAACAACAAACAATAATGGAGGATCCAGAGAGATGAAGGCACCAGTTCGTATTGCTGTAACAGGTGCAGCCGGCCATATCGGCTATTCACTCATATTCAGAATCGCAACGGGGGAAATGCTGGGGCCGGATCAACCGGTGATCCTCCACTTGCTTGAAATCACCCCGGCCATGAAAGTGCTGGAAGGTGTGGCCATGGAGATCGATGACTGCGCCTGTCCGCTGATGGCAGGCTATGTCCTGACGGACGATGTCAACAAGGCATTTACGGACATCGATTATGCCTTACTGGTGGGTGCAAGGCCACGCGGTCCGGGCATGGAACGCGTCGATCTGCTCGCGGCCAATGGCGGGATCTTCCGGGTGCAGGGCAAGGCCCTGAATGACAATGCGAGCCGTGATGTAAAAGTGGTGGTTGTCGGAAATCCGGCCAATACCAATGCCCACACGGCCATGCTCAATGCGCCGGATCTGAACCAGGGGAATTTCTCTGCCATGACCAGACTGGATCACAATCGTGCGCTGGCACAACTGGCGGCAAAGACCGGTTCATCCATCAGTGATATCAGGAGGATGATTATCTGGGGGAATCATTCCATGACACAATATCCGGATATCCGCCATGCCACCATCGGCGGCAGGCCGGCCACAGACAGGGTGGATCAGGACTGGTATGTTAAGGAATATATTCCCCGTGTTGCCAGGCGTGGTACCGAAATCATTAACGCAATGGGCGCCTCCAGTGCGGCCTCGGCGGCCAACGCGATCATCGATCACATGCACGACTGGGTACTGGGAACAGCGAATGGTGACTGGACCAGTATGATCGTTCCTGGCGATGGCAGCTACGGCATCCCGGAAACCCTCATGTACTCCTTCCCCGTGACCTGCAAGGATGGTGACTATGCTATCGTCCAGGGCCTGGATATCGACGAATTCAGCCGGGCCAGGATGGATGCTACACGGAAGGAACTGGAAGAAGAGCGGGACGCAGTAGCGAAGTTGCTGGGGTGATTCTTGCGGCAGAATGATTCCTGCGAGACAGGATATCGGAGCCAGGGCCATCCTGCTATTGAAAACAGCAAAGGGAGCATGGTTGCCATTCATCGCGCTTGATTGCAAACGGTGCTGACCTGATGATGTCAGGATGATTATCAACACAATGCCTGATGCCTGCAGTCGCCTATATAACATGATCAGCCAAAAGACTCTTTATCGCTTCGTTAGGCGTCATTGCGGCATCACCATCAATGCCGCGTTAAATGGGAGAAGCAGCCCCTTGTTACCGTACCTAGACACATTTGAGCGGATCATAATCCGCGCCCTGCTCGTCATGCTGGCGGGGGTGGTCCTGCTCGCCACCGTCGAGTTGGCGTGGATCATCGGCTAGGACGTGCTGCCCCCGCCCCTGTTCCTGTTGGGCATTGCCGCCTTGGTGCTCGCGCTGGCCCTCGGCTACTACGTGATGCGGCGCGGTCGCCGGGAGGAAGGCGACCCTGATCCGGAGAGCAAGGGATGACTATCGAATCCATCGGCACCCCGATTCTCTATCTCGGATTCACGCTGCTCGTCATCGTCTTGCTGGCGGTAGACTTTTTCGTGCTCAAGGCCCAGGGCAGCCACCGGGTGAGCGTGAAGGAAGCGGCGGCTTGGTCGGTGGTGTGGATCGCCATCTCGCTCGCCTTCTGCGGTTGGTTCTGGTGGTACCTGGACGGGCGCTTCGGGCGGGAGCTGGCCAACGAAAAGGCACTGGAATACCTCGCGGGCTACCTCATCGAGAAGTCGCTCGCCGTGGACAACGTCTTCGTGTGGATCACCCTCTTCAACTTCTTCGCGGTGCCAACAGAGTTCCAAAAGCGAGTGCTGCTCTACGGCGTGCTCGGCGCCATCGTCATGCGCGCCGTGCTCATCTA
>MGXK01000150.1:5566-9299 GCA_001802375.1 Gammaproteobacteria bacterium RBG_16_51_14 | reverse complement strand
CTTGAATCTTGAATTAACAGAGTTCGGCGTCTGAGCAATAATAAATCAAGAAAGATCTGTCAGGTTTTACTCTTGCCCACGAACCTGCTAAAAATCAGGCAGCATTCAGCGGTTGAATCTCAGAAAGTTCGTTATGGAAACGCTGTTCAGAATCCCATAAATCCCAGGCATGTTGGGCGTTTAACCAGAATTCGGGAGAATTGCCGAAAAGACGGGACAATCTCAATGCCATGATGGGACTGACGGCACGGTGCTCCCTTAGCAGTTCATTTATTGTCTGCCGTGATACACCAAGGGCTGTTGCCATTGCTGTCGCACTTAGATCAAAATCAGGCATGAAATCATCCCTGAGCATTTCGCCAGGATGAGTTGGATGGGTTTCCCTTCTGGTTATGTTTGGTATAGCCATGGTTCACGTCCTCAATGATAATCGGTTATTTCGACATCGTAGGCATCGCCATCGATATAACGGAAACATATTCGCCATTGTTTGTTTATCGATATTGAATGCTGCCCTTTTCTCTCTGCCTTTAGAGCATGTAATCGATTGCTGGGAGGCACCCGTAAATCGTTCAGACTGATTGCGTAATTGATATATTCCAACCGTCGGATTGCCCTTTGCATTACATCCGGCGGCAGGTGTTTTGATTTACCGGTAATGAAAAACATCTGTGTTTCTTTATCAGCAAATGTTTTTATCATGGCGCAATTGTAATCTGTCACGTGACAGTTGTAAATCACTGGTTCAGGATCCATAAGTTCTGGGAGAAAGTGGACAGCATGAAGGATTCGAGCAATTGCACCACACGGCCTTTGACCGTATGCAATGGGATCCGACGGAATACAATCTCGATAATTTTCTTACCTACCTCAACTCCTCAAATCCGGCCATTGATTTCGCAGAGCCGGTGTAGGCTTTGCAAATGTAGTCCTGGACTACCTTTTAATTGGCTTACCTTTCATATATATGCTGTATGCATACAGCATATACATAGGATTTATCCAATAACTACTTGATGTTATATTATTCATATGCTATATGCATATAGCATATGAATAGGGCAAGGTCACCAGAAAA
The DNA here is from genome assembly GCA_001802375.1 of Gammaproteobacteria bacterium RBG_16_51_14. Lineage (GTDB taxonomy): Bacteria > Pseudomonadota > Gammaproteobacteria > Eutrophobiales > Eutrophobiaceae > RBG-16-51-14. The sequence goes on along the minus strand of MGXK01000150.1, from coordinate 8,221 downwards.
ATCAGTCGCAATGAAACGGGCCAGTACTCGTCAATGGGTATTGAAGCCTCAGGACCTGGCTATTGCTTTCAAATTGGCAACTAACAAAGGTCGCTGGTTACCTTATGCGGAGTTAGGTGAAACAATGTATTTGTCGCGCTTCGAGGCACATGCAGCCGTTCAGCGCCTGATCGCCGCCCGCCTTTTTATCGAATTTGAAGGTGCGCCCAGGCCAGTTATGTCGTTATTGCGGCAGTTTGTCGTTTACGGCGCCCAATATGCATATCCTGCTGTGCATGGAGAAATGACAATTGGTTTTCCTACCGCGCATGGTGTTGCACCGTTAAAAGATCTATTGGTACCTACCAATGAGCCGGTGCCGGTTTGGCCGCATCCTAAGGGCAAGGCAAGGGGAATGGCTTTGCTGCCTTTATATGAGAAATTACCATTGGCGGCACTGGAAGATCAAAATTTATATGAGCTGTTGGCCATGTTTGATGCATTACGTACAGGTCAGGCCAGGGAGCGGGACATCGCAAAAAAATATCTGGAGGAAAAATTACAGTGAGAGTGGTGGGGAGCAAGGAAGATCCGAATCTTGCGATATTGTTACCTGTTGTAACAGCCCTGGAAGAACTTTGTGATTCTTTAGTGTTTGTAGGTGGATGTGCTACAGGATTATTAATTACAACTGAACGCGCACAGGTTATCCGGGCAACGAAAGATGTTGACGTGATTGCACAAGTTGCATCAATAGCGAAGTATCATCAGATAGAAAAACAGTTTGTGTCCAAGGGTTTTCAGCATGATGTATCAGAAGATGCACCAATATGTCGTTGGGTGAAGGATGGATTACTCATTGATTTAATGCCTTCTGAAAAAGGAATACTTGGATTTCATAATCGATGGTATCCATTGGCATTGAAAACGGCAGAGCGGGTCAGATTACCAAACGGCACAGAAATAAATCTTATATCTGCGCCCGTATTTGTTGCGACCAAGCTTGAGGCATTCAGGGATCGTGGTAATAGTGACATTTTGGCGAGCCATGACCTCGAAGATATTATCTCGGTTATTGATGGTCGTGATGAGTTGCTAAAAGAAATTGAAGAATCGGACAAAGAACTTCGAGAATATATTGCTGACCAGTTCAAATTATTATTCAGCATGACTGATTTCGAATATGCCTTGCCCGGTCATTTGCCAGGTGATGCGGCAAGTCAGGCGCGGTTGCCTGATCTGTTAAGCAAATTGAAGTTACTGGCAGGAGTAGGGTGATTTATGACTCCTTCAAATATAGTCCAATAACTTTTTAAATTATTGCAATGTGCTCCATGACGATTATTGGGAAAGGAATTCATTGAACAAACTCGCCCGGCGAATATAATCCAGCAGGCCCGCCCTGTAAAATGACTGAGACGCCGGGGGCCGTTATTCATTAAAATAGCCACCTCAATCATCATCCTGGAGCCCCCATGGTTTTCATAACCCTGCTATTGATGCTGCTGGTGATCCTGATCGCCGCCGAGGTGTTTACCAATGCACTCGAACATCTTGGCGAGAAACTCGGGATCTCCGAGGGCGTGACCGGTTCCATCTTTGCCGCGGTCGGCACCGCCCTGCCGGAAACCCTGGTGCCGCTGCTGGCGCTGACGGCCGGTACTTCCAATATCCAGACCAACGAGGAGATCGGCGTCGGCGCCATCCTTGGTGCACCGCTGATGCTGTCCACGCTGGCCACCTCGCTGCTCGCCTTTGCCGTCCTCAAAAAGCGTGGTGTCCACGGCGAATTTCGTCCGGAAAAAACCGGGCTCACGCGTGATCTCAATTTCTTCATCGCCGCCCTGGCTTTCTCCACGATGGCATTGTTTATACCGCATACACAGACGACCCTGCGCGCGGGGGTGAGCTTCGCACTGGTACTGTTCTACTTCATCTATATCATGCTGACCCTGCGTGCCTCCAGGGATCTGGTACGTAAAGGGCATGGCACCGAGGCGGAGGAGACGATGTTCCTGTGCCGTCTCGGCCTGCCTGATCATTTTGCCGTAACCCTGATGCAGCTTGCACTCGGTCTCGTGCTGCTGGTGGGCGGTGCCAGGGGCTTTATCTTCGGCGTGGAGGAAGCCGCCCAACTGCTCGGCATCTCTACCCTGCTGCTGTCACTCTTGATCATCCCCATCGCCACCGAATTGCCGGAAAAGGTAAACAGCATCCTCTGGATACGTCGCCACAAGGACACACTGGCGTTCGGAAATATCAGCGGTGCGATGGTGTTCCTCTCTACCCTGCTGCTGTCACTCTTGATCATCCCCATCGCCACCGAATTGCCGGAAAAGGTAAACAGCATCCTCTGGATACGTCGCCACAAGGACACACTGGCGTTCGGAAATATCAGCGGTGCGATGGTGTTCCAGGGCACCCTGCTGCCGGCCATCGGCATCATGATGACACCGTGGGAACCGCGGATTGAGGTACTGTCCGGTGTGGTCATAACCCTGCTCGGTGCCTCCTGGCTGCGCTGGATGCTGGCGCGCGGGCATCTGATGGTGTGGCATGTATGGATAAACGGCCTGCTTTATATAGCCTACCTTACCATCACGCTGGCCTGAGACCGGCCCAGGCGGGCATCCACGTCGGGGGAAGGTCCGTGCCTGTGTTGGCCTGGCATCCCCC
>MGXK01000150.1:1462-5556 GCA_001802375.1 Gammaproteobacteria bacterium RBG_16_51_14 | reverse complement strand
TCATGAGTGTGATACAGACCTTGTTTTACCTTTTGACGATAATCTGGATCGGCTCGGAGGCATTCAATTCAATCCGCTTGTTCGCCAGAGATACAGCAGTGCAGAAGGACTCCGGGACATTTATCCTGATCTGGGTTGTGGTCATCGTGAGTGTTACCCTCGCATTCCTGTCACCGCTGATGGAAATACCACAGATCATCCCTTATCCTGAATTGTCGACCTCAACCGGCATGGTCCTGATTGTCCTCGGTGTCGTCATCCGCAGACGTGCCATAACAACACTCGGTAAATTCTTTACCATGAACGTGGTGATAAGGGAGGATCATCGCCTGTGCAGGGATGGGATTTATCGATACCTGCGACATCCGGCCTACACAGGGATGATCATCGCATTTCTCGGTGTGGGTATCGGCGTGGGCAACTGGCTGAGCTTGTTTGTTCCCGTGGTCCCGGTCACTGTGACATTGCTGCACAGGATTAAACTGGAAGAACGTGCACTGACGGAAGCCTTCGGTGAAGACTTTGTGGATTATAAAAAGAAGGTCAAATGTCTGTTTCCCTTTATTTACTAGAATAAGCGGATCAAAGAGCTGTATTGGTGGATTTTACCTACGTTCAATCCATACTGCATACTGGTTAAAACCTGTTTATCAGATCGTTGCCAGATCCCCTTTCGACTCCAGCCATTGTTTGCGATCAGCCGCCCGTTTTTTGGCCAGCAGCATGTCCAGCATCTGCTCGGCTTTTTTATTATGTTCAAGGGTGAGCTGGACCAGTCTGCGTGTTTCCGGCGCCATGGTCGTTTCACGCAACTGCACCGGGTTCATTTCGCCCAGACCCTTGAAACGCTGCACGTTCACCTTGCCTGTCCTTTTTTCGGCAGAGATCCGATCCAGCAGCCCCTGTTTTTCGGAATCATCCAGCGCATAGTACACATCCTTGCCGATATCAATGCGATATAAGGGCGGCATGGCCACATAGATATGTCCGCCGGCGACCAGCGGCTGGAAATGCTTCATGAACAGGGCGCATAACAACGTCGCGATATGCGCCCCGTCGGAATCGGCATCGGCAAGGATGCAGATCTTGCCATAGCGAAGACCGCCCAGGTCATCGGCACCGGGATCGACGCCGATGGCCACGGCGATATCATTGACTTCCTTTGATGACAGCGCCTGTGCGGAATCCACCTCCCAGGTATTGAGTATCTTGCCGCGCAGGGGCAGGACGGCCTGAAAGTCACGATCCCGCGCCTGTTTTGCCGATCCACCGGCGGAATCCCCTTCCACAAGAAACAGTTCTGTGACGGCGGGATCCTGGGTGGTGCAATCGGTCAGCTTGCCAGGCAACGCAGGTCCGCCTGTGATCTTTTTACGCACGATTTTCCTGCTCGTCTTGAGGCGTTTCTGTGCATGGGAGATCACCAGATCGGTAATGCGTTCACCCATCTCCACGTGCTGATGCAGCCAGTGACTGAAGGCATCCTTGATGACACCGGCAATAAAAGTGCTGCATTCACGCGAGGTCAGTCTTTCCTTGGTCTGGCCGGCAAACTGTGGATTATCCAGCTTGACCGAGAGTAAATAACAGCAACGGTCCCAGATATCTTCGGCGTTCAATTTGACACCCCTTGGCAGGAGATTGCGTGATTCACAAAAGTCGCGGATGGCCTCAAGCAGTCCCTGCCGCAATCCATTCACATGGGTCCCCCCCTGTTCCGTCGGCACCAGATTGACATAGCTTTCCGTTACCGGTTCGCCCTCTTCCGGCAACCAGTGGATGGCCCAATCTACGGCCTCATTATTTCCCTCCATTGTGCCCAGAAAGGCATCCGGCGGCAGTAATTCGCAGCCGGCAAGCTCTTCCGCCAGATAGGTTTTCAGGCCATCCTCATAACACCATTCCGTTTTTTCCTTGCCCGGCTCATCATCAAGGTACACCAGCAGCCCAGGGCACAGGACGGCCTTGGCCCTGAGCACATGTTTCAGTCTGGGGACTGAGAACTTTACTGTGTCAAAGTAGACAGGGTCAGGCCAGAAGCGGATGGTGGTCCCGGTATTCTTTTTGCCGACGGTTCCGACCACCTCCAGATCGGATTTCTTTTCACCACCGGCAAAAGACATATTGTATTCCCTGCCATCACGCCTCACCCAGACCTCAAGATGTTTTGACAGGGCATTGACAACCGATACCCCGACCCCGTGCAGACCGCCGGAGAACCTGTAGTTTTTATTTGAAAACTTACCACCGGCATGCAGGCGGGTCATGATCACTTCCACACCCGAGATCTTTTCACCCGGATGCTTGTCTACCGGCATGCCCCGTCCGTCATCGGTCACACTGACCGAACCATCCATGTGCAGTGTGACCTCGATTTTTGAAGCATGGCCGACGATCACTTCATCGACACTGTTATCGACCACTTCATGGACCATATGATTGGGCCGGCTGGTATCGGTATACATCCCCGGTCGCCTGCGCACGGGGTCCAGCCCGGTCAGGACTTCAATATCAGAAGCGTCGTAGGTTGCTGCCAAGATGTACCCCGGAATCCGTGATGAAAAAACTATGGTTCAGGAGGCAGGCGTTTGCAGGGGACAATCATGATAATCGGGTGAACTAACCCGTCACCGTGTCTGGCCTGCCCTGCCTGCTGTTTATACTACATGATCTTTCCTGTCTATTAATCGAGATCGTTGAATAAGGATCGGCGTATGTTTCCCGGTATGGGGTCAACCGTAAAGTCATAAAATGGATGTGAGCTACCTGCTGCCACTGAGGCGCCACGCTTCAATGCGGCAACCATGTCCCCGGTCAGTTCAAAACGGAGGAAATGGACTGATGAGGTTTTCCCCCCGTTCTCCCTTTCCAGGTCTTCATCGGCAATGGGCGTCACCGGGGCAAGGCCATTCACCCTCATCCAGAGTTGCTTCTCCACGCCACACAGACTTGCCAGCGCAACCTTGCGTTCCTCCACATCGGTATATTCGAGCATGAAGGTTGCCTTCCAGTTTGATCCGTCCGGGATCAGGGAATTATAGACAGCCAGTTCCTCCTCAATACCTGCTGCCTCGAAGATTCGTTCTGCCCTCAGCATCTCCTGTACCTGGTACTGCATGGTCAGGCGATCCTCGAAGTACAGGGTTGCATGCGGACCTATGGCCAGCTGCCTGTTTTTTTTATGCGCCATAACGCGGGCGCGGAATTCATCGCGTATCTTCGCATATTTTTCCAGTGAGTAGAGTTCATCCCGATTCAGTTTATCCATAAAAAATACTCCCGTTGTTATATACCGTAAGCTGTACGCAACAGTGTAAAGGCGCTTTCCGGTTTTGAACCATTTTGTAATCCGTTTTCAATCTGATGCCCGGCCATCGGACAATCGCTGATATAGTGATTCACATTACCCCGTCTGACCCGGTCCACCACCGGACGACATATCTTCATGGAAATCGCATGAAATTCACTCTTCACTGCATAGGTGCCATCATGCCCTGAACAACGTTCAATCACATCGACCTGTGTATCCGGTACCAGCTGCAAGATATCCCTCGTCTTCAATCCAATCTTCTGCACACGCTGATGACAGGGGACATGATAGGCAATCCTGCCGAGTGATTTTTTGAATGAGGTATTCAATTTACCTTCCCTGTGCCTGAGCATGAGATATTCAAAGGGGTCAAAAAAGGCCTGCCGCACCTTTTCCACCATCGGATCATCCGGAAACAACAGGGGGAGTTCCTGCTTGAACATGAGGACACAGGAAGGTACCGGCGCGATCAGGTCCCAGCCTGCATCCACCAGTTCGGCCAGAACAGGGATATTGAACTGCATGGCCTGTTCCACCGCCTCCAGGTCACCCAGTTCCATCTTCGGCATGCCACAGCATTTTTCCTTTTCCGTGATCCTGACCGGGATGCCGTTGTACGTAAAGACAGCAATCAGGTCTTCCACCATGTCCGGGGCATTACGATTACCATAGCAGGTGGTAAACAGGGCGATCTGACCGCGCGTGATTCCAGCCGGTTCAGGGATGATTGCCGGTGATGCTTTTTTCGCAACCCGTTTACGAAGCGAGTCGCTGTGGAATTCCG
>MGXK01000150.1:1336-1453 GCA_001802375.1 Gammaproteobacteria bacterium RBG_16_51_14 | reverse complement strand
GAATTCCGGAAGAATGGCATCCTTGTGTATCCCGACCGTCATGTCCAGCATGTTCCTGGCAAGCCCGTTCCTGTTAACGGTATTCACTACCTGGGCAACGACAGGTATCCCGGCAAT
>MGXK01000150.1:0-1072 GCA_001802375.1 Gammaproteobacteria bacterium RBG_16_51_14 | reverse complement strand
AACGCAACGGCGGCAACCGTGGCAGATATCGTAGACCCGTTCCAGTTCATGGAACAGGGACTCTTCGTTGTAGAAATCAGGGTCCTTCCAGTTGATCGGGTGGCGCGTCGGTGCCTCCAGACTCCCTTCCCGATGTGCTTGTGTACTCATGGTAACTATCTTAACAGTTTAGCGCACACCGATGACAGGGCCGGACATGGCCCGGCTCTGTGCCGAATATCAGCGGTCAGGAATCAGTTAACCGTCAAGACCATCCAGCGCCTTCTGAAAGCGATTGGCGTGCGAGCGTTCTGCCTTGGCCAGGGTTTCAAACCAGTCCGCGATTTCATCAAAGCCTTCCTTACGGGCCGTTTTTGCCATGCCCGGATACATATCGGTATATTCATGGGTTTCACCTGCAATCGCGGCCTTGAGATTCAGGTTGGTCGTCCCGATAGGCTGCCCGGTAGCCGGATCACCAACGGCCTCCAGGTATTCAAGATGCCCATGGGCATGTCCGGTTTCACCTTCTGCCGTGGAACGAAAAACGGCCGAAACGTCGTTATATCCTTCCACATCCGCCTTCTGGGCAAAATAAAGATAGCGGCGATTGGCCTGAGATTCCCCTGCAAATGCCGCTTTGAGATTTTCTACAGTTTTAGAACCTTTAAGTTCCATTAGATACCTCCTTTAACATGTTAATATTATTCATTTTATGAATAATTTATTAATTTATTTAGACAATTCCTAAATTACTATAAAATTTATATCAGCCCATGATTGGTGTCAATTAATGTTTCATAATCACCTTGGTCAATGCTCCCATTATAGAATGATCACGTAATAAATCTCCTTATACATCCTAATTCTTTGTTATGTCTTTGCTCCACAGGGCGCGTAGTGCGATGTACAAATTCACCCCCTTCAGCATGATTACCATTGAAATCTTCTTTCCGGCTTTGTCATACTGAAATAACACACCATTGGCCTGTTCACTATATAATTACGACTCATCCCCTCGTAACCTACCGGTAATCCAAGTATTGATAGCAACCCGGAAAATAATGTATTTATTGGTCTTTGCCAGTATTAT
>MGXK01000149.1:6705-8100 GCA_001802375.1 Gammaproteobacteria bacterium RBG_16_51_14 | reverse complement strand
ATACCACATTTTGGTGATTTCAAGGACTGGCCCCTTGACCCATTTACCATGGATAGGCAACACTGTTCATCCATGACCATGTCGTCTGAATCCGGTCAGACTGGTACCAAGCACCCATCCGTACCACGCACCCTTTGCGAGGAGATAAAACTATGCAGATGTACCTCAGGATTTCCGGGGTTATCTTCGGCACGATTGCGTTCCTCCACATGCTCAGACTGTTGCTGGATTGGCCGGCCCGGATCGCAGGCTGGTCCGTACCACTCTGGTTATCCTGGATCGCGATTCTGGCGGGAGGGGCGCTCTGTGTCTGGGCGTTTCGCCTGGCCGCCCAGGTACGCCCGTAATCATGGGTCATGACTACCTGTAAAACCACCGGTTTATTCTCCTTGTTCAAGCACGCATGACCCCATGATTCCCGGGAACCCAGGAAGGACGCAATGAATCTGGTTGACTATCTGCAGGCAGTCATCATGGGTATCGTTGAAGGCATCACCGAATTCCTGCCGATCTCCAGCACGGGCCACCTCATCATTACAGCCGAACTCATCGGCTTCGAAGGTCCAATGGCGCAAATCTTCGAGGTGGCCATACAGCTGGGCGCCATCCTCTCGGTGTGCTGGTTGTATCGGCAAAAGATCGGGTGGGTCCTGCGTGGTGCCGGTACAGACCGCGCCGCCCGGGGCTTCGTGTTCAACCTCGCCCTGGCCTTCATTCCCGCCGCCGTGCTGGGCCTGCTGTTTCACCACCAGATCACGACTTACCTGTTCAATCCGGTCACCGTGGCCTGGGCACTCATCGCAGGCGGCATTCTGATCCTGGCGGTGGAACGCTGGCATGTCCCGGTGCATGTGGTGGAGATCGAGGTGATAGACTGGAGACAAGCCCTCAAGATTGGCTGTGCCCAGACACTGGCCCTGATCCCGGGTACCTCACGTTCCGCGGCCACCATTATCGGCGGCATCCTGTTCGGCCTGTCGCGCCAGGCGGCAACCGAGTTCTCCTTCTTCCTGGCGATCCCGATCATGTTCGCCGCAACCGGTTTTGAACTGTATGAAAATCTGGCCGCCTTCGATGCCAGGCTGATCGGTGTCTTCGCTGTGGGTTTTGTCACCGCCTTTGCCAGCGCCCTGCTGGCGGTTAAGTTCCTGGTACGTTATGTCGCCCACCACAGCTTCCGTGTTTTCGCCTGGTATCGCATCGGCTTCGGCTCACTGGTACTGTGGTATTACCACTGAGGCAGCCGAATGCAATCCAGGAAATTACCGGCACCGAGGTTGCCGGAGGTCGCCATGATGGTGCTGGGCAACGATCATTTTCCGACTATCGAAGTGGCCGTTGAGGAAGGACGCGGGGTGAGGATGACCATCTTGCCCTGATCCCGGTCTAGATATC
>MGXK01000149.1:2362-6694 GCA_001802375.1 Gammaproteobacteria bacterium RBG_16_51_14 | reverse complement strand
CAATGGCATGTGTGATGGTACTGCTGTCCACATACTCAAGTTCACCTCCCATGGGAATACCATGGGCAATCCTGGTTACACGTAATCCATGTGTACGTACTATTTCACTGATAAAATGTGCCGTCGCCTCCCCTTCCACCGTCGTGTTGGTCGCCAGTATCACCTCCTGGACCTCACCTCCATCCAGCAGCTGTTGGAGTTTATCCAGTCCCAGTGCATCCGGACCGACACCATCCAGTGGTGACAAACGACCCAACAGGACAAAATACAGACCCCGGTAATCCGATTCCTCGATGGCATAGACATCCGGGGGATTTTCAACAACACAGAGCAGGCTGCGATCACGTTTGGCACTGGAACATAGCCGGCAGATATCCGTTTCACTGAATGTGCGGCAGCGATGACAATGACCGATATTATCCATCGCCTCTGTCAACGCCATGGCGAGTTCACGCGCACCCTGGCGGTCTCTTTGCAACAGGTGGTAGGCAATGCGCTGGGCTGATTTTTTTCCGATACCGGGCATGCAGCGTAATGCATTGACCAGATTATTCAGAACAGTGGATTCAGCCATGACAATCCGAAGTCGTTATCATAAGGTATGTGACTGGATACAGGCAGTGCGAAGGGACCGGCGGCATGATTCAGAATTCTATTTTTATACCGGGCGGCATGCCCATCCCGCCGGTCAATGCCGACATCTTTTCATTAGTCATCTGCTCAGCCCGCCTGACGGCATCATTGATGGCGGCCGCCAGCAGATCTTCCAGCATTTCCCTGCCCTCGTTCATCAGTTCGGGGGTTATCTCAACACGTTTCACATCATGCCGGCACGTCATGGTTACCTTGACCATGCCGGCCCCTGATTCACCCGTCACTTCCAGTTTGGCCAGATCATCCTGGGTCTTGCGCAGATTTTCCTGCAGCTGCTGGGCCTGCTTCATAATATTTCCAAAATCACCTATCATCTTGATTATTTACCTCAAGTTACCTGTAGGGTGCCTCTTCTGTCTGAAGTGCCCGTTGCATTCATGGTCAGTTTGTTTTTGATCAGATGCGAAACATTTTATCAATGAAACCTGGCGAAATCATATTTCGCGCATTCCGGTTACCCGATAATCACAAGCCGAATGATAACCGGTTTCCTGTATCCAGCACGATCTCATCCCGCGCCGGGATGGATTGAATCCTTGTCTAGTGTTGCATTAAATGCCTCGACAATGGACTTGACATTCGGATCCTCTTCCAGGGATCGGATGGCCGCCTGCTGTCTCTCCATCTCGGCACGCGCCTTTGCCTGCGCCGGTGTCTCCGCCTGCGGTTCCTCAACCGAGATCACCACTTTGACATCCGCACCAAACCGCGTCTGGATTGCCTTCTCCAGCCTGTCCTGTTGATTCCTGTTGAGCAGATGTACCTGTCCCGGGGCCAGTGCAAGCTGTACCTTATCCGGCGTATGTGACTTGAGAACGCAATGCCCGGCAAGCTCCTTTACCAGCCCCGCCAGGGCCATTTCATCAATAATACCCTGCCACTCGCCCGTTGTGGGTACAGTTCCGGCAGGTGGACTCATCACCGTTGGTTCGGGGCGTTTCACATCCCCTTTGCTTTTGCCCGAAGCCGTGGGAGTTGCCTTTCCCCCTGATACCGGAACCCCGGGATCCGGCCGAAACGCCAGCATCCGTATCATGATCATTTCGAAACCGGTCCGTGGATCGGGTGCAAATGCGAGATCACGCCTGCCCATCAAACCGATCTGGTAATAAAGCTGCACATCCTCCCTGCTGATAGTGGCAGCAAGTGACTGTATCGCCTGATCTTCGAAAACCGTGTTCGCCGACTTCCCGGGCAATATCTGGGTGACAGCAATTTTCTGGAGCAACGTGAGTAATTCAGAAAGGATCAAATCAAAATCGGGGTTATGTTCCGCCATCAGATCAATGCTGGCCAGCAGTTCCGCGGCATTATTGGTACACAATGCCGTGACCAGACCGGTCAGATCGGCACTGTCGATCGTACCCAGCATTGACCGCACCTGGGTCTCCAGCAATGCACCACCCCCATGTGCGATTGCCTGGTCCAGCAGGCTCAGCGCATCGCGCATACTGCCATTGGCCGCCATGGCTATCAGGCCTGTGGAGGCCTCATCACCAGCGACACCCTCCGCTGCAAGGATGGTTGCGAGCTGCTGTTCGATCTGCTCCGGTGTCAGGTGTTTAAGGTTGAATTGCAGACAGCGTGACAGTACCGTAACGGGCAGTTTTTTTGGTTCCGTCGTCGCAAGCAGAAACTTGACATGGGGAGGCGGTTCTTCCAGTGTCTTGAGCAGCGCATTGAAACTGTGGTTTGAAAACATGTGTACTTCGTCAATCAGGTACACCTTGAAACGGCCGAACGCCGGCGTATATTGGACATTATCCATGAGGTCACGGGTCTCTTCCACCTTCGCCCTCGAGGCGGCATCCACTTCAATCAGATCGACGAAGCGGCCCTCATCAATGCCGATACAGGCAGAACATTTTCCGCAAGGGGTCGCACTGACACCCTTTTCACAATTAAGACATTTGGCAAGGATCCGCGCCAGGGTTGTTTTGCCAACCCCGCGCGTGCCCGTAAAAAGATAGGCGTGATGCAGGCGATCCTGTTCCAGGGCATTGCTCAGGGCCTGTATGATATGCCCTTGTCCTACCATGTCCTGAAATGAGCGTGGCCGCCATTTGCGCGCTAAGACCTGATAACTCATGAATTGATGTGCACCTGCCTGCCGGCCTTTATGTTTATTAAGCGGATATCATCGATCCACCGGCACCGGAGTCCTGTGCCTGGATCAAACCCTCACTGCCTTCCCGTAACCAATGTACTTGCACTCCCTGTGCCTGAGCACGGTTTATTTTCCGCGAGCAATGGCGGCGGCCCGCACCGTCCTGACCCCGGCACCCGCATCCATTGTTACCGCTGCTCCCTTCCGGGCCTGACGGGGTTCACAATTTCGCGTCGCGGGGAGACCGGTACAGGCCACCATGGGAAAAAGGGGATAGTAACAATTCTTCAAGTGTCAAAACAAATCAAATTATAAACAGGCAGGCCGGGGCCTGTTTTTGCACGTACGTGGCCATTATATATCATTGATTTGCTTATAGAGGGCAATCATGTCTTCCTCGCCCAGACCCGCAGTATCGGCCTCATGGTATATCGATTCGACCTTTTGCAAAAGGGCCATCCCCCGGTCGGTACAATCCGTCTGCAGCGCCAACCTGATGTCTTTCAGCATGTTTTTTACGGTAAATTCAGGAGAAAACTCCTGGTTGCGCAGTTTCGGCTCCTTGACTTCGCACAATCCATTCCAGCCAGTGTTGTTTCTCAATACCGTAAAGTACTGATCGTCATTCAGTCCCATACTCTTCGCATAGGCATAACTTTCACAGAGTGCCTGCACCTGGATTGCCAGGTTCAGATTCATGGCAAGTTTGGCAACACTTGCCATACCCACTGCACCCACGTGAACCCGCTTGTCCGATAAAACCGAGAGCACGGGTTCAACCCGGGTCAATACCTCTTGATCACCCCCGGTGTAGAAGATCATTTTCCGGTTTATGGCGGCAAGCTTGCTGCCTCCAATCAGCGCCTCGACAAAGGCCACCCCTTTCCCTTCACTCCTTTTTTTAAATTCCCTGTTGCTGTCTGGCCTGACCGTACTGCATTGAACGATAATATGATCCCCTGTCAATGCCGGTTCAATCTGCGCCAGGACATCCGCTACCGCCTGATCATCACGCACCAGCACCAGCAGGATCCCGGCCTTGCCTGCAGCCTCTTCCGCTAACGGCACAAATTCCGGAAATCCGGGCTGTGGTGTACGGTTCCACGCGGCCGCCAGCAACCCGTCTTCAGCAAGATTCTTCGCTATTGCCCTGCCCATAATGCCGAGACCAAAAACAGCAGTACGCATATCATGTACAGAAAGAGAGTTCATGGATCATTCCCCGATTGTTCCAGGATTTCTACTTACAAGTTGGACGAATTCCATGTGGAAACCCTGTAATAATACCCGTTGATGTGGTGCAGTAACATTGTATTTGAACCTGTAGTTACTATTATATTGTTATGGAGAGGAACAGATTATGCCGGCAAGAAAACTGAAGGAGTTCCTCGATCGCGAGAATATAAAATACCTTGTCATTTTTCATTCGCGCAGCTATACGGCCCAGGAAGCAGCGGAATATGCGCATATTTCCGGAAAGAACCTGGCCAAGACGGTGATCGTCAGGATTGATGGCCTTATGGCGATGGCGGTGCTACCGGCGCCTGAGCATATCGATCTGGATCTGTTAA
>MGXK01000149.1:0-2321 GCA_001802375.1 Gammaproteobacteria bacterium RBG_16_51_14 | reverse complement strand
ACGGATTTCAAGGATCAGTTCCCCGGCTGCGAGGCAGGCGCAATGCCGCCGTTTGGGAATCTGTACGACATGGATGTTTACGTTGAAGAAGCCCTGACTGAAGATAATATGATCGCATTCAATGCAGGCTCACATGTAGAGTTGATCGAGTTGTCCTATCAGGATTTTGAGCGCCTTGTAAAACCAAGGATTGCAAGGATTTCGACCAGATATACTTCGTAATCCTTGTTTCCGGAGGTAACGGTTATGGGAAAAGCACAGCTTTATATCATTTCTTCATTGAACACCATCAGGCAGAATAATTTACTCAGGACACCGATCAGCTATTTCAACAGCTCTAACGAGGTAACCGGATTCGATCGGTGGGTGGTAACCAGGCTGCTGGCCAGGATCGGGGATCCGCCCATCTCCTTTGTTCTATGGAACAATAAAAAAATCGCATCGCCCGGTGTCCTGCCCAGGGCCCAGATCCGGATCACGTGCCGCTATGCCCTCTATAAATTATTGCTTAATCCGGAACTCAATTTCGGTGATCTTTACAGCAACGGCTATATTGATATTGATGGCGATATGGCTGACTGTCTGAGGATCATATATCACACCTTGGGGAAATTAAAAAAGTATTCATTCCTGTCTCTCATAGACCGGTACTTTTGTCATCCGAATACCCTGCCAAAGGTACGGCAGAATATCCATCATCATTACGATATTGGCAACGATTTCTATCAACACTGGCTGGATCGTGAAGCGATGCAATATACCTGTGCCTATTTCCCTGATCCTGCGATGAGCCTCGAAGCGGCACAGACAGCCAAGATGCATCATATCTGCCGCAAACTGCGTTTAAAACCCGGCCAGACAGTCGTCGAGGCCGGATGTGGCTGGGGCGGCCTGGCACGATTCATGGCAAAAGAATACGGTGTGAAGGTAAAGGCCTATAATATTTCACAGGAGCAGATCAGCTATGCACATCAATGCGCCGTGAAATCAGGATTGACGCAACAGGTTGAATATATCGAGGACGATTTCAGAAACATCAGGGGTGATTATGATGCCTTCGTGTCCATAGGCATGCTGGAACATGTCGGTCCTGAAAATTATTACGCACTGGGCGGCGTGATTGATCGCAGCCTGAAAGAGCATGGACTGGGTTTGATCCATACGATTGGCCGCAATCAGCCGCGCCCGCTGAATGCATGGATAGGGAAACGTATTTTCCCCGGCGCCTATCCTCCCAGTCTCAGTCAGATGATGCGTGTATTTGAGCCATGGTCATTTTCAATACTGGATATAGAAAACCTGCGTTTGCATTATGCAAAGACACTCGAAATCTGGCATACACGATTTGAAAACAATGCAGACAAATTTCGTTCGCACTATGATGAACCATTTATCCGTGCCTGGCGTTTATATCTGGTTGGTTCCATGGTCGCGTTCCACACCGGTACGATGCAATTATTCCAGGTTCTTTTTACAAAACAGCACAATAACGTCCTGGACTGGTCACGGGCATACCTTTATCAGGATTAATTTTCCCCGAATCAGGATATTTCCATGAAGCATTGCGATGTGCTGGTTGTTGGCGGCGGACCGGCAGGTTCATCGCTGGCCTGGGGTTTGCGCAACAGCGGCCTGGATGTGCTGATTATAGACAGAAAAACCTTCCCTCGTGACAAGGTATGTGCCGGCTGGATAACGCCTGCTGTCATTGAAACCTTGCAAATAGATACTGAAGATTATTGTCAAAAACATGTTTTTGAACCGATCCGGGGATTTCGCATTGGTGTCATCGGCGGGGATGCAATCGAAATCCCCTATAACGGGAAACCGGTAAGTTACGGTATCCGTCGCTATGAATTTGATAACTATCTGTTAGGTCGAACCTCCGCAACATTCCGGCCCGGCATGGCATTTAAAAATATGCTGCGCGACGGTCAGACCTGGATCGTCAATAATGAAATACGGACACCCCTGGTTATCGGTGCAGGAGGTCACTTTTGTCCCGTCGCCCGTTGCATCGGGGCCGGGATAGAACATGCTGAAAACCCGGTGGTTGCCCAGGAGATGGAATTCAGGCTCACCCGTCGGCAATCTTCTGCATGCGAACTCCGTCCGGATATGCCTGAATTGTATTTTTGCAATGACTTCAGGGGATATGGCTGGCTATTCCGCAAAGGGGATTACCTCAATATCGGACTTGGGCGGGAAGATCCGGACAATCTACCAGGGCATACCAATGCATTTTGTGACTTTCTCCGGCATCGCGGGAAAATTCCCCGCAATCTGCCCGGTAAATTTAATGGTCATGCCTACCACCTCTA
>MGXK01000148.1:8284-9704 GCA_001802375.1 Gammaproteobacteria bacterium RBG_16_51_14 | reverse complement strand
ACCTGATCCAATTTTTGAGGCTGCGGAAAGAACTGCACGACGACTTGGAGTCTCACGAAGTGAACTGTATGCGAATGCGGTAGCAGAGTTCGTTGCTCACCATCGACGACAGGGGATTACCGAGAAACTCAACGAGATCTACTCGGTAGATGAGGCCTTATCCGCACTTGACCTCCACCTCGCATCGCTGCAGTCCCGGTCCTTAGTCAAGGACGAGTGGTAATGAAACGTGGGGAGGTCTGGTGGGCCAGCCTGCCTGAACCCGCCGGTTCCGAACCCGGTTACCGGCGCCCTGTTGTTATCGTCCAGGCCAATGAATTCAATCTTAGCCGGATCCGAACTGTCGTTGCGGCAACTGTTTCATCGAATACAGACTTGGGCGCAGCCCCGGGTAATGTAACGCTGTCGAAGCGCAGTGTTGGCCTTGGCTGTGAGTCCGTCGTCAACGTTTCACAAATAATCATGCTGGATAAAGGTTTCTTGACGGAGAAGGTCGGGCGGCTCTCTGGAACTAAACTGCGAGAAGTCGACGAGGGATTGCGTCTTGTGCTCGCGCTCTAATCGAGCAGACAGTCAATAAATAGCGGTTGTGCGTGTACGTGACTTATAATGTATTTTTGCCAGCCACACAGGTCATGGGTGGCGCCAGGAGTCAAAAGCGTAAGGGTGAATACCCGTTACCGAAATTCAGTCTGGATTGGTTTGCCGGCAGTTCTGTTCTTTTCCTGCTACGGCAAAGCAGCAAGGCAACGAAGTCCAGTTCCTTTTCCACTACAACAAGAGGGGTAGCAAGTTGGCAAAACCTAATTATCAATATGAAAGGCGTCAGCGGGATTTATTGAAGAAAAAGAGGAAAGAAGAAAAAAGACAGAGCAAGCTGGAGAAAAGCCATATACCTCCAAAGGTTGATCCAGAACCGTCTTCGGATGCAGAATAAGACTGAATTTGTATTTTTTCCTGCTTGGAATTATGCTCTCTGCCGGGGAAGTAATACCTTGGCCTTGTAGTGAGGCTGGATTTCAGTAATGTCAATCAAGATTGGAACGCTTAAGTGAGGAGGTTGTTATGTCAGGTCAATTGGTTTCCGGAACTGTTAAATGGTTCAATGATGAAAAGGGGTATGGGTTCATTGAACGGGAAGGTGGTAAAGATGTTTTTGTACATCATAGCGCGATTAATGGCGGAGGACGCAAATCGCTATCTGAAGGCCAGAAAGTCACTATGGAAGTCACGCAAGGTCCGAAGGGCCCGCAAGCAGAGAATGTGACGCCCGTCTGACGTCGGTACAAAGGGTCAGAGCCCTTTCCAGCGGCGGGATGACTGGCGTTCTTTAGTATATTGTTAAAGGGCTCTGACCCCTTATATGCGAGCCGTCATCACAACCATTTCCCTGCCCTGCTTCAGCAATACCGTTATAACC
>MGXK01000148.1:334-8264 GCA_001802375.1 Gammaproteobacteria bacterium RBG_16_51_14 | reverse complement strand
GCCTCGAGGAACTCAATCATCGTCCATGGGTGATTGCGGCACTGGTAAGCCGGGGTATTGCCTTGTTTGAATATCTTCTTCAGGTTCCGGCGAACCGGGTTGGCTATACTGTGTTTTCCACAGGCCAGTTCAAGATACTGCAGGAGGTAATTACCCTCTCCATATTCGTGCCTTTTGCCTGGTACTATCTTCACGAGCCACTGAAACTTGATTATCTGTGGGCGGCGATGTGTATACCCGGTGCGGTGTTTTCCATCTTTCGTGACAGGCTGGCTGGTGCCTGATATGCGCCAGAGTGGCGCGCCAGTGCGTGAATGTAGATGTTCGTAACCGGAAAAGAACCCTTAGACAAAAGCCGATATGATAAAAAACAGGGAACATGTGAACCCGAAGCCGAGGATCAGGTATTCCTTTCTGAAAATACTGACAGGATCTGATTTATCGAGAAGACGTCTGCCTCTTATGTCCATCACAGGCAGGAATCCGGGACCGGTGGTCTGGTTGACGGCGTGTATGCACGGTGATGAGGTGGCTGGGATGGTTATTATCCAGGAAATTTTCAGGATGATACGACGCTGTCTCCTGCGCGGGACTGTACATGCGTTTCCATTAATGAATCCCATCGGCTTTGAGACAATATCACGGAACATCACATTCAGCCGGGAAGACCTGAACCGTTCCTTTCCCGGCAATGCCAATGGGTCACTGGGAGAACGCATTGCCTGTCAGATCTTCAGCAGGATCATGGACACGTCGCCGGGTCTGCTGCTCGACCTCCACAGTGACTGGAGACAATCCATCCCCTATGTCCTGCTGGACAGGAAATCCGGGGAAATCTCCGGAAGCGTCTATGAATTCTCGAGGCAAATCTGCCAGAAATCCGGATTCTGTATCATAGAAGATAACGATGAAATCCGGAGCAGCATGACCCATAATCTGCTGTTACGTGATATTCCGGCAGTGACCTTTGAACTGGGTGAATCCTATGTCGTGAATGAGAAGATTATTGATTACGGGGTCAGTTCGATCATGACTATCCTGGCCGACTTTAAAATGGTTGAACCGGCACTGCAAGGTTTCCGTTATCCCATGCACCAGGACTACAAAACAGGGCAGATTCTCAGGTATTCAGACCAACCCTGCTGCACAAAGAGCGGGATTATCCGGTTTCTGGTCAGGCCCGGGGACCTGGTTGAAACCGGTCAGGCTGTGGCCAAGATCTACAATGCGTTTGGCAAACTGCAGGAGACAGTCACTGCTGTCAGCAAGTCCATTGTGCTTGGGAATGCGGATTCTTCCGTGGTATTCCCCGGCATGCCCATGATGGCCTTTGGTGTTTTTTAGCAGGGATTACAGGCAGGCCGGATCGATTGGTTAAAGGTATAGGCGGGAACTGTGATACATGATCGGGTATCTGGCAAGCGTTGATGAATAGGCGGGACAAACCGTAATGCACCTGGAAAATTTTATTACCTCTGCCCTGATGATACTCATCGTCACATCGATTGCCGTGACCCTGTTCAAGCATCTCGGTCTGGGTTCCATTATCGGCCTGTTGGTGTCCGGGATTATTGTTGGTCCCTATTCGCCCGGCCTCTATGCGACCGCGCACGTGGAAGATGTCAGGCGTTTCACCGAACTCGGTATCATCCTGCTGCTTTTCCTTATCGGCCTGGAAATGAAACCAAGCCGTTTGTGGGCGATGCGCCGTGAAGTCCTCGGCCTCGGTTCACTCCAGATCATCCTGACGGGTATTGCCATTGGCGTTTATTTTTCGCTTTACCAGAGTTCATGGCAAAGTGCATTGCTGATCGGGTTGACGTTTGCACTCTCCTCCACTGCCTTTGTTCTGCAGCTGTTACAGGAAAGGGGTGAGATTGCGAGCGAACATGGGACGACCGCCTTTTCCATCCTGCTGATGCAGGATATCGCGATTGTGCCGCTACTGGCCATTATGCCGATCCTCTCAGACACGGGGACGCTGTCCGCAGATATCCCGCTGTGGGAGCAGGTTTCCATTGTTATCGGTATGCTGGCGCTGATTACCGTTTTTGGCCGCTATGTATTACCTGTCGCCCTGGATCATCTTGCCCGGAAAAGAAACAAGGAGGGTTTTCTTCTGGTCGTCATGCTGGCGGTATTTCTTGCCGCATGGGCGATGCATCAGGCCGGTGTTTCTATGGCCCTCGGCGCCTTCCTTATGGGAATGCTGTTGTCCGGATCTCGTTACCGGCTCCAGATCCAGGCCTCCATCGAGCCCTACAAGGGCATGTTGATGAGCCTGTTCTTTGTTGCCGTCGGCATGTCCATCGACCTGGGCGCATTGACAGAACAGGCAGGCCTGTTTGCCCAGCATACAGCGGTCATCGTCGCCATCAAATTCACAGTTCTGTTTCTGCTGGCAATGGCATTTGGTTATTCGCGAGGACTGGCATCCAGGATTTCCCTGCTTCTGGCACAGGGCGGGGAGTTTGGCTTCGTATTATTTGGTTCCGCGAAATTACTCCAGGTAATCGACGCTGCCACCTTTGCCATCGCGGTCGGGGTGATCTCCATAACGATGCTGGCAACGCCTGTACTGGTCCGCATCGGTGATTTGCTTGCCCTTGCGCCGGGCAGGAGGGGGCAGGCCGCCGGTGATTTATTCCTGCCGACGGATACGGAACAACCGGAAAAGAAGGTCGTCATCGGTGGCTACGGACGTGTCGGTCACACCGTGGCCATGTTACTGCACAGCAGTGGCATCCCGTTCGCTGCTTTCGACACCAATCCCGTGCGCGTGGCGCAGGGGCGTAAGGACGGCCTGCCGGTCTATTTCGGTGATATCGGTGATCCGGAACTGCTGTCGGCCGCCCGTGTGGAACAGGCCTCGCTGGTGGGGATGACGATCGATCACAGCCCTACCGCATTGCGCGCGGTTGCCCATATCCGCGCCAGCTATCCGCAGGTGCCGGTAATCTCGCGCGCGCGCGATCTGGAGGATTGTGGCCGTCTGCTGGAAGCCGGGGCGACCCATGCCTTTCCGGAGGCCCTCGAGAGCAGCCTGCGTCTGGGTGGGCTCGCCCTCGAGTTGATCAACGTACCGCAGGAAAATGTTGATTTGTTATTGCACGGGGTACGATCTGCCAACTATGATCTGATCAATTCAGAAAATTCAGGTTCAGGTACTGAATCCTGAGCCGGTTCATCCTGTTCGATTTAATTCATGCTTCTTTACTAACCTGCCGGCACTGCTGTAATGTATCAAGGGCAGGCAGATTTCTCTTTCCGTTATATTGCAAGAATCAAGACCTGACCCCACTATTGCTATTGAAAATGATATGACCACCATAATGCTCAAACCGGGTAAGGAGAAATCCCTGCGCCGGCATCATCCGTGGGTGTTTTCCGGGGCACTGGCCAAAGTGCCCGGCCATGTCGCCATCGGGGAAACGGTTGAACTGGTCACCAGTAATGGTGATTTTATGGCGACAGGGGCCTGCTCACCCCATTCGCAGATCACAGTCAGGGTATGGTCATTTGATGCAGGTGTAGCTGTCAACGCGGCGTTTTTTCATTCACGCCTGCGGCAGGCCATACAAAGACGCAAACAGTTCCAGGCGGATTTTTCGACGACGGCCCTGCGCCTGGTCAATGCGGAATCCGACGGCTTACCGGGTCTTGTCGTGGATCAGTATGATACATATCTGGTCATCCAATGCCTGACTGCGGGTGCTGAATTCTGGAAACAGGTGATCGTTGATCAACTCGGGCAACTGCTCCCTGGACATGGTATTTATGAACGTTCGGATGTGGATATCAGGACGAAAGAGGGATTAACGCCGGTAAAGGGCCTGCTCTCGGGCAGACAACCTCCGGCAACAGTGGAAATCAGGGAGGCGTCGCTGCGATTTTTGGTGGACATCGTCAACGGACATAAAACCGGTTTTTATCTGGATCAGAGGGAAAACCGGAAACATATCCGGGATTATGCGAACCAGGCGGACGTTCTCAACTGTTTTGCCTACAGCGGTGGTTTTGGTCTCTCCGCCCTGATCGGTGGCGCCCGTCATGTCACCAACGTGGAGATTTCCCGGGAGGCGATCAGGCTGCTGGAGGCAAACCTTGCGATCAATAACCTGGATAAGTCCTCTGTCGACAATATCCAGGGTGATGTGTTTGCGATACTGCGGGGGTTTCGCAATGAGGGACGCCAGTTTGATCTGATCATCCTGGATCCGCCCAGGTTTGCCGACTCCCGCAGCCAGTTGCAAAAGGCGTTGCGGGGATACAAGGACATTAACTGGCTGGCCTTCCGCTTGTTGCGGCCGGGCGGTATCCTGTTTACGTTTTCCTGTTCCGGCCTGCTGGAACCGGCCCTGTTCCAGAAGGTGGTTGCTGATGCTGCGCTGGATGCCGGGCGGGACGCACAAATCATTCAACGATTGGGCCAGGCCATGGACCATCCCGTTGCGCTCTGTTTTCCGGAAGGGAGTTATTTGAAGGGGCTCATTTGCCGGGCCGACTAGCCGGTGGTTTGCGACATTGTTCATGCTGAAAGGCATGGATAACCAGCATGGAGGCTGCCCGAAAAAGAGCAGGAACCACCGCGTGACCCGGTATCGCCTCCCCTGATTCTGCTCACTGCCTCCGGGTATGTCGTATCATGCGTTGGCGTTTATCCAGTTGCCTTTGTGTTAATACATTTTTCCTGCCTTTAAAGGGGTTGTTACCGCCCCTGAATTCAATCAGTACAGGTGTACCCTCCAGTTGCATCTGGTTGCGCAGCGATTTTGCCAGGTAGCGACGGTATGACTCCGGGACATGTTCTGTCTGGTTGCCATGGATAATGATCCGGATCGGATTCTGTCCACCGGAATGCGCGTAACGCAGCTTTATCCGGCGGCCATGCACCAGGGGCGGTGGATTGGTAGTGATTGCCCGGTTGAGGAATGTGGTTAACTCGGATGCAGAGGGTTGGTGCGCAAGCGTTTCTCCGATATGGTTGACGGAATGGAAAATATTGCCGACACCGGTCCCGTGCAGGGCAGATATATAGTGAATGCATGCATAATCAACAAAACCAAGTTTACGTTCCAGTTGTCCGCGGATCCTGGTACGCATGGATTGATCGAGGCCATCCCATTTATTGATCGCGATGATCAGTGATTTTCCGCTGTCAGCGACCATGCCCAGCAGACTGGCATCCTGCTCGGCCACGCCTTCATGGGCATCGATGACCAGGACCACAATATTGGAGGAATCGATTGCCTGCAGTGATTTGATGATACTGAATTTTTCAATCTTGTCGTTGACGCGGGCCTTGCGGCGGATGCCGGCGGTATCGATCAGGGTATAGGGTTTATTATCCCGTGTAAAAGGAACGGCGATACTGTCGCGGGTGGTGCCGGGCTGATCGAATGTCAACATCCGTTCTTCGCCAAGCATGCGGTTGACCAGTGTTGATTTTCCGGTATTGGGCCTGCCGATCACCGAGATCTTCACCCCGGATCCAGGCTCGTCCGGTTCGGGACTTTCCCCGGCGGGCAGGGATGTCATGACCGCATCGAGAAGTTCTTCAATGCCAAGACCCTGACTGGCCGAGATCGGCCAGGGGTTACCCATACCCAGGCCATGAAATTCAACACGGGCGATATCGGTATCCATTCCCTCTGTCTTGTTGACAACAAGATAGATTTGCCTGGATAACGGCCGCAGCATGGTTGCCAGGGTTTCATCAACAGCGGATAGTGCCGCCCTGCCATCCACCAGCCACAGGACGATATCGGCTTCCTTTATTGCCAGTAATGACTGCTCCTCCATCAGGTCAGCGACCTGCTGGCTGTCATGTTCATTTTCGCCAAGGCCGCCGGTATCGATCAGGTGAAACAGACGTCCTGCATGCCGTGCCAGACCGTACTGGCGATCACGGGTGATACCCGGTCGATCGGCAACCAGGGCATTCCGGCTGCGGGTGATGCGGTTAAAGAGTGTGGATTTCCCTACGTTGGGACGGCCAACGATGGCTAGCACCGGGTTCATGCCTGTAATTTACGGAACGGTATAGGCGCCAAGGGTACCGCCACTGGTATAGGCATACAGGATATTGTCGGTGACGATGGGTGGCGTGATAATCTTCTCGTCAGCTACCTGTATGCGCGCTACAAACTCCCCGGTGTTCTTGTCCATCCAGTGCAGATAGCCTTCCAGGTCACCAACAACGACAAAGGCACCGATGTTGGCCGGTCCTGTGGCGGCACGCGCAGCCAGTTTTTCCTGCTTCCATACCGAAACCCCGGTCTGGCGTTCCAGGGCCCAGACATGACTGTTGTCATCTGTGATGTAAAGGTTGCTGCTGTCCACGCTGATCCCGGCATAGGAGGATATGTCCCGCGTCCACAGGATATCCCCGCTGCTCAGCGCAACGGCCGCCAGCTTGCCCTGGTAGGTCGCTACATAGATGATACCATCGGCCACCAGTGGTTCGGCATCGATATCAACCATGCGTTCCAGTTCGGAGCGGCCGCCTGCAACGGCCACCTTGGTTTCCCATACCAGTTTGCCTGTGGTCAATTCCATAACGGCGATGCGGCCTTCATCAAAACCGGCAATGACCATATCATCTGCGATGATCGGGGAACTGGTACCGCGCAGTGTCAGTGCCGGGACAGTACGATCATAAACCCAGAGTCGCTTGCCATCATTGGCATCCAGGGCAAATATTTTTCCATCGATGGTACGCACGATGACAATCCCGCCCGCCTCGCGGGGAGACGAAAGGATTTCGCTGGAGACAACAGCACGCCATATCTCCGCCCCGGTCTCGGGGGAAAGCGCCAGTACATCACCCTCGCTGGTGCCGGCCAGTACCAGGGTTGCACCGATGCCGGGCCCACCTGTGATATGCAGATCGGTGTCGTGTCCCCACACCGTGCTGCCATTAACAGCATCGATTGCATTGACCATGCCTTTCGAATCGGCAATGAATATTTTCTGCTGTGACAGGGCCGGGATCAGCTTCAGGAACTGCTTGGCTGTCCCTTTACCGGTATTTTTTGACCAGACCTCGGTAATGTTTACAGATGCTGCGATTTCAACGAGTGGCGATGGCGGTTCCGTATTGTCCTCGTCCCCCATGTAATCGGAGATCTTCTTGTTGATGCCGCAACCACATAGCAGCGAACCGAGGAACAGGAGTGTGATTGCCTTTGCCGACAGTTGCCTCATTTGCCACCCAGTTCATCCATTTTCATCTGCAGGATCGATCGATCCTGTTCACTTGCATTCGAGTTCGCCAATGCCTGTTTGTAGGCATTCTGCGCGGCCTCTGTCATGCCCTGGCGGATGAAGATATCCCCGCGCAGTTCTTCATAATCAGCCAGGAATTTCCCCTTGTCGCTGATGTTCAGCAGGGCCTCGGCCTCCTTGAACTTGTCCTGGGCAGTGAGCAGCCTGGCCAGACGCAGGCGGGCAATGTGCCTGATCTGATCATTCGATGCCTTTGCCATGACCTGGCGCAGATGCCCTTCCGCACTTGCATAGTCCTTGTCATCGACGGCGATACGTGCCAGCAGAAGTTCCGCAAACCGGGCGTAACTGGTCGAATGGTAGTCATCAAGGATCGACTTTGCGTACTTGCTGGCAGAATCGGTTTCGCCCTGGCGCACGGCCGCCAGCATCTGCTGATATTCTGAAGAAGCGGCTTCCGCCCGGGTTTGCAAGTGATCCTGCCAGGCACGCCAGCCGTAAATAGCGGATAGACCGATAACGATACCGGCAATAATGGATTTGCCATTCTCCAACCACCATTTTCTCAGGGCTTCAACCTGTTCTTCATCTGTTCTGTAAACGTCCAAGGGTGTCTCCTGCGGGTTGATTTATACGATCAGGCGGGTGCCAACCGCCCGTAAAAAGGCGTTTATTATAGCCCGGCTTTACGGATTGTTGATGG
>MGXK01000148.1:0-229 GCA_001802375.1 Gammaproteobacteria bacterium RBG_16_51_14 | reverse complement strand
ATGAATTTGACACTGACGCTTTGTTCAGCCAGTTCATCCTCCCCCAGGACAAGGGCAATCGTGGCGCCGGATTTGTCCGCCTTCCTGAATTGTGTCTTGAAACTGCCGCCCCCGCAGTGGGTCAGGAGACACAAGCCGGGGAGCTTGTCACGCAGGAATTCCGCCAGTTTCAGGCCCGGTGCGACAGTCCCGTTTCCTGCCAGGATGAGATATACGTGGGGTGTCCGGG
>MGXK01000147.1:3408-5592 GCA_001802375.1 Gammaproteobacteria bacterium RBG_16_51_14 | reverse complement strand
CGGTTAATACGAGGACTAAAGCGGTCATGTTGATTACTATAATTGTTGTTAGTTTTCTTATCTTTTTCTCCTTTTTTATTGATTTTGTGTTGTCAAATTAACAGCTGAACAGATTAATACCTTTGCAGGATGCTCACCTCCCTTTTTGAAGGCTCTGATAACGGGCTGTATTTTTGTTTTCCATCAGATATTGACCGAACCATCAATTTGTCTTTCATTCGTATGCACTGTAGCTTACTTTTGTGATCAAAATCCTCTTGACACACAAGATCCTTCTTCATATACTCCCACCGTGAAAAAGGAAGTTCTTATCAATTCAATAAGTTACACCTGATTAGGCTTTCTTGAACCTTTTCCTATATGCTACCAATCCAACCAGCCCAGAGCTAAGGAGGAGCATGGTTGAGGGTTCTGGCACGGGGGCGTACGGAAGAAAGACGACCTCCGTAGTGCCACTTGGTGTACTTATAACATCAAGGCCGCCGCTCAAGCCGCCGCTGCCAGCAAGAATGCCCGTGCAAATGCCGGAGAGGTTGTTTTGATCCAACGTCACGGCACCAGTATTCGCCAAGGCTCTACCGCAAAGATCTGTTGCGGTGGTGTTCATGGTGATGCTAGCGAGCGCGAGAATGTTCCCTATGAATGTAGTGTTTGTATCGATGGTCGCGGAGCTGCCGACATTCCAATACACGCCGGCGCCTGAACCGGTATTGATCACGTTCACGACCGAGTTGGGCGAGGTGATCAGCGTGCTTGGCATCTGGAAAACCCATGCCGCGTTGGCGTTGCCCTGGCCGTCAAGAGTGAGCGCCCCCGACAAATTGGTAGTTCCCGCAGGAACTGTATAGACGCCCTGAAAGAGCGTGAGTCCAACCAGGTCCGCAGCCAATAGGGTACCTGGCCCCAGAGATCCAAGATTAGTTATCGCGGTGGTGAGTTGAGCCTGAGCCGACATCGCATTCGTGGTCCCCGCGTGTACCAGTCCTCCTGTCACCTGCGGGTCCGACACCGCAACGCCTGGTGAGGAGAGGAAGCCCGTGATTGCATTCGCACCACCGCTTGACCAGACACCCACATTTCCGACGATGGTGCTCGTGGGGACATTGGTCACCGTTGAGGCACCCAGAACCGTAAAGCTCGCCAAATCCGAACCCAGTATTGGCGTGGCAGATACCAAGGGAGGGTAAAGCAGCGCGGTCAATGCCGCTACTACGAATAGAATCAAGAACTTAAACTTCATTTTAGATACTATTCGTTCATCCAAAATCTGACTCATTTCCTTAGAAATATTTCTCATCGATTCCTCCTTTTTTATTGATTTTGTGTTGTCAAATTAACAGCTGAACAGATTAATACCTTTGCAGGATGCACATCTCCCTCTTTGAAGGAGTCTGATAACGGGCTGTATTTTGTTTTTCATTAAATATTAACCGTACTATCAATTTGTCTTTCATTCGTATTCAATGCAGAATCTATGCCAGGATGGTCCTTGACAGGACAGGAGTTTCTATGATGTTGATAACATTGAGATTTCAGAGAAGACTACGATGGGGGAATGGTACTGTGAAAGGCGCCGCCTTCTGATATATCAGAAGTCTCCTGACATGTCAGGAATTATTCTTGCTTCTTTCGATGCCCAGTTTTTGTATCCTCGATTCGAGCGTCTTTGGATTGATGCCTAAAATCTCTGCTGCACCGCCCTTGCCGCTTACCCGCCATCCGGTGGTGTTCAGCGCCTCGATAATGTGCCGTTTCTCCACCTCGTCGAGAGTCCAGGACTGGTTTGCACCTGACTGCGCAATCTTTGGTACATCCAAATGCAGCACAGGTCCGGTGGTGATGATCATCGCACGTTCGGTAACATTCCTCAGTTCCCTTATGTTGCCCGGCCAGGGATAGGCTTGCAGGGCTTCAACGTCTTTCTGCGGTATTGATTCGATCCGCTTGCCCATCCTCTTGCTTAACTCCTGAACAAAAGACCATACGAGCGGCAATATGTCCTCCCGACGCTCACGAAGAGGCGGCACGGTAATCTGAAAAACGTTCAAACGGTAGTAAAGGTCTTCCCGGAACCCGCCCTCGCTGACCAACCCGGCAAGATCTCGGTTCGTCGCCGAAATGATTCTGACGTCGACCTTCGCGGTCCGGGGGTTGCCCAGGCGCTCAAACTCACCGCTCTCCAGT
>MGXK01000147.1:3120-3330 GCA_001802375.1 Gammaproteobacteria bacterium RBG_16_51_14 | reverse complement strand
AAAGCGCCCTTTTCACGGCCGAACAGTTCACTTTCTATGAGGGTCGGCGGCAGAGCCGCGCAGTTGACTTTAATCATGAGCCGGCCCTTGCGGGCGCTCAGGTTATGGATCGCATGAGCGAGCAGTTCCTTTCCTGTGCCTGTATCCCCCTGGATCAAAACCGTCGAGTTAGTCGGAGCTACTTGTTCTATCTGCTTCAAAACGGTCCTG
>MGXK01000147.1:2769-3005 GCA_001802375.1 Gammaproteobacteria bacterium RBG_16_51_14 | reverse complement strand
CTTCCCGCAGTGACTCCCCTGCCTCCGTGCGTTCCCGGACCTGGACCTGCAAAGTCTCCGAAGCCCTGCGCAAAGCCTCTCCGGCCTTTTTTTGTTCCGTCAAATCCGTTATCACCATTACTGCACATTCCATCCCTTCACTGCGCACGGGGCTCAGAGAAAGCTGAACCGGCAAAGTCCCCTCTCCCGCCTTTAGGGACAATTCTCGCTGACAATCAGTCTGTATGCCTTTTTTC
>MGXK01000147.1:2401-2506 GCA_001802375.1 Gammaproteobacteria bacterium RBG_16_51_14 | reverse complement strand
GGCCCGCACAGTTTCCTCTAACTCTTCAAGTCGTGCCCGAAGGTTTTGATTCTCTTCCAATAGCTGTTTAACAGTTTCGTTCCTTTTCGCCATCTTCCTTCTTAA
>MGXK01000147.1:2040-2165 GCA_001802375.1 Gammaproteobacteria bacterium RBG_16_51_14 | reverse complement strand
GGAGTAGCTCCAGCGATATAAAGGCGTAAAACATACTTCTTTTTCGGAGAGGCCTTGATCTTTTTTTCGAATTTCTTTGATTCATCCTTCAATGCTTTTTCCGCCATATTTGTTCTCCTTGCCTT
>MGXK01000147.1:1095-1807 GCA_001802375.1 Gammaproteobacteria bacterium RBG_16_51_14 | reverse complement strand
TTTGGGGTCTGGCCCGCAACATAAAGCCTCAATTCCCAAAATTCCTTTGACGATTCCGCCTTTGCTGTCCCATCTGCCTTAGCAGTTGATTTTAAGTCTTTCGTTTTGCTGCCTGCTTTCCTTTTTTTTTCGGTTCCCATCCCTATTGCTCCTCCGGTTATTCTTTTCCTTTAGCTGGTTTAATGACGTCTGCCTTTCTGGATTTTGCCATCTCCCTCGTGGCCCTGGATATCGTTTCTTCATTCAATTTTGCCTGCTGGATAGATATCCGAAGTTCCTCCTCCTCTGACTCATATTGAGAACGAAGGACTTTTATCTGGGATTCAATCGTCTCCCGTTTGCGTTCAAGCTCGCGCTGTTTCAATTCTGTTTCCTGCCTGCGAATAAGGGCCTCGGCCTTTTCCGCTGCCTCCTGGGCAAGCCGCGCAGAGCCGGTCAGGACTTTATCCTGTCCGAGATAAACGTCGCGCACATCAATTCCCTCCTTTGTGAGCAGGAACTCCCGGATCTGATTGGAATGGCCTATGCCACGGGCCTTCAAGACGTACAAGCCGCGGTTGCGCTCCCCGCCTATCTCTATGTCCCTCAGGAGTATCCATGTATCCATCAACGACGAAATGGCCACCGTTGTTTTTTCGAGGTCTTCGTGATGCGACAGGTTGGTAAAGAGGGTCGTGACCAGCTTCTTCATCTTGAGGTAATCCAGAAGGCG
>MGXK01000147.1:905-998 GCA_001802375.1 Gammaproteobacteria bacterium RBG_16_51_14 | reverse complement strand
TTATGTATCTGCACTAAGTGCATTTCGAGACCGCAGAAGGTCGGCCGGGACGCATGGAATTTCAGAAGTCCCTTTTTCACCCATGGTTCCAGG
>MGXK01000147.1:760-879 GCA_001802375.1 Gammaproteobacteria bacterium RBG_16_51_14 | reverse complement strand
GATAATCTGGCTTTCGGATTCCTCAAACGCAAGATAGAGGCAGCGCTCTCCCCTTTGACATGCCGCTTCAGCGAATTTTGCCGCTATGCTCGATTTTCCTGTGCCTGCTGTCCCGGACA
>MGXK01000147.1:370-634 GCA_001802375.1 Gammaproteobacteria bacterium RBG_16_51_14 | reverse complement strand
TCGATCAGGAAGGGATATTCATTAGTGCCGTGAGTCGATCCCCTGTATTTTATGATCCGGAGCCTGCGCGTTGCGACTTGTTCAGTTACGAGATGATCGAGGAATATGACACAGTCGGATACGTATTCTTCAAGACCGTGCCTCGTAATCATGCCCTCGCCTTTTTCAGCCGTGATAATGGCGGTGAGGCCCTTAGATTTCAGCCAGCGAAAAAGTCTGCGGAGTTCCGCCCTTAAGATACCTTCATTCGGCAGTGCGCCGAAC
>MGXK01000147.1:0-307 GCA_001802375.1 Gammaproteobacteria bacterium RBG_16_51_14 | reverse complement strand
GAGGCCTTCGAGATCATACTCGCCGGTCACCTCGATCTCGGAACGCTCGATATGTATGTAATCTATTATCATTTTTTCCCTGTCCGAAATCCGTTTCAGGTCATACCCGAGGGAAACAAAATTCTTCATGAGGTCTTCGACAGGCTCCTCGAAAGACACGAATACGCCGGGCTCGTTAAATTTTGTCGCGCCGTTTACGAGGAATTCCATGGCAAAGACAGTCTTGCCGCTCCCCGCGGATCCTGCGATAAGTGTGGGTCTGCCTTTCGGAAGTCCTCCGCCTGTTACTTCATCAAGCCCCTGGATT
>MGXK01000146.1:8579-8821 GCA_001802375.1 Gammaproteobacteria bacterium RBG_16_51_14 | reverse complement strand
AACCCTGTAGAGAATGCAGGCATGAAGTGTCTGAGCAGGCCATGGCATGTCCACATTGTGGAGCACCTTGCCCGGCGTGTGAAAGATGGGATGGGTGGGGGTTTGAGTACAAATCGAAGGAGACCATGCTTGGACTTCCACTTCTCCACATTTCTTTCAAATTCCGCCCCAACCTTGTTCCCGTCCCGGCCAGGGGCATTATTGCTATCGGGCAATTTGCCTGTGGTGTTTTCACCCTGTCA
>MGXK01000146.1:0-8449 GCA_001802375.1 Gammaproteobacteria bacterium RBG_16_51_14 | reverse complement strand
GCCAGATCGTGAAAAGCCTAATGGAACTGATGGGGATGCTCTAACCAGAGCGTGCATCGGGACACAACGGTACGTTAGCGATTTCGTGCAAACCGGGTAGCCGCAGGCCAATGAATGAATTCAAGACCTGATGCCCAAATGAATGTGCGTGTTGTAAGTTGTTGTTGGCAGGTGGTTAACAACCAACAACTGGCTACGGACAACTGCTAAAAGAAAAACTCGCCCTGGATGTCAAGTTCTCTCTTACCCATTGATATCCCTGATTTATCAAGATAATCACCCCCGGCCGGGTATCTACTAATTCAGGGTGAGGCAACCCGCCTGGATCCTGAATCACCAAAATGCCACGACCAGGGTCCAAAAATAGATTGTTACGCCAAGGTAGTATCAGGTTGTAATTTAGACTAAGTATAATATACTTAAAAATCTACATTTTGTGCTGTCTTAATCGCGGGGGTGATTTATGAAAGCCATATCCTATCTGTTTGCCTTCCTGTTGACGCTTGCCATACCTGCCGACCGGGCCATTGCTACGCCCGGTACAAATGGATCGGATAATGAGAATCCAGGTGTCCCATTTCAAACCCTGACGGAAAAAGTCGATCAAAACTACGCGGCTATCCAGAATACTCCACAGGCTGTAAAAGATTTGCTCAATGCGAATTCCAGCTGGATTTCCCCGTATTGGAGGAATTACTTTTCTAATCCCAGAATTATAAGCAATGTCATTATCATGAATCCCGATTCCGAACAGGATGCCCTTGTCAGGGTTCTCTGGTGGCGCGCCGATGGTTCGAGCAATCGTGAAAGTGAAATAACCGTTCCGGCTTCAAGCACATCTGAAGTGACTACCGCCGTCGGACAAGGCTTTTGCAATGGTCTGGGAAGTACGTGGTCGGATTGCCAGGGATGGGTTGAAGTTAAAGCGACGCACCCGGTTATTGTCGATGGTTACATCCGGCAAACCCTCAAAAATAATGCTTCTGTGACGATTGGAATATCGGAACGAACCATGACCTGGTATCCGGTTGATACAGAAACAACGGATGATAATGAGCCCTAAAAACAAGGTGCGTGTTGTGGATTGTTGGTGGTAAGTTGTTGTTGGTGGGTGGTAAACAACCAACAACTGACTACTGACAACGAACAAATACGCTTGTTGCAGGTTGTGTGTGGCGGGTTGTTAACAACTTTCAACTGACTACGGGCAACGGACAGCTTCGTTCGTTGCAGAAGGTGCGTTTTGCAGGTTGCAGTTGGTAAGTTTGTTATTTGTTAACAACTAACAACTAACAACTGACCACTGACAACGTTTAGACAGTAGTCGATGCCCGGCTGACCTCCATGGTCCAGAGTTTTTCCAGCTGGTAATAATCCCTGGTCGTGGGATGCATGACATGCACAACGACATCGCCCAGATCAACCAGCACCCACTCGCCATGCCTGTGGCCTTCAACCCCCAGCGGATTCACGCCAATGGCCTTGGCCGCTTCAATGACCCGGTCGGCGATGGACCTGATATGACGATTGGATGTGCCGCTTGCGATGATCATGATATCGGTGATCGAGGTCAGGTGCTTGACATCCAGTGCTGTGATTTTGATTGCCTTTGATTCCTCGAGTGCAGCCGTAACTGATTTAGCTAGTTTTTTCGTACTCATGAATAATCCTGGTATAAATGGTTGGTGTGGATGTAATCAAGAACAGCATCCGGCAGAAGAAAGCGGATGTTATTGCCGTTGGCTATCTGTTGTCTTATTTGTGATGAAGATATATCCAGCAGAGGCATGGGGACATGCAGGATCTTGCCGGCACGGGTCTGGTGCAGTGATGCGTAATCATCGACGCCATGATCAGCAACCAGTTTCCTGATGGTCATGGTCACGTTGGATAAGGTTGTTCCGGGCCGATCAGCGATGATGATATGGACATAATCCAGCAGTTCCTCCCATTGATGCCATGTCTCGATGTCCTTGAATGCATCCATACCCATGAGCAGGCATAACGGGGTGTCTCCGGTTTCCCCGCGCAGGGATTTCACTGTGTCGATGGTATAGGAAACGCCCTCCCGGTGCAGTTCACGGGGGTCGATACGTACACAGTCAACATCCAGTGTGGCCATCTGCAGCATGTGATAACGTTGTTCAGGGCTTGCCTGCGGCAAGTCCCTGTGTGGCGGGACATGCAAGGGGATGAATCGCAACTCGGCAAGATCCAGCCGCTGTATCATTTCGATGGCAAGGCGCAGATGCCCATAGTGGACTGGATCGAATGTACCGCCAAGGATACCGGCGGGCTTCATCCGCCGGCCCCGGAACACATTATTTGCAAGGATATGCTGGCAGGGACTTTGTGATGATGCGGACTGATTATTTTCACCGGGGACTGGTTACGGGTCACTATTTACGTTCTGATGTGACCGCTGCCGATGACGATGAATTTCTGCGATGTCAGTCCTTCCAGTCCGACCGGGCCGCGGGCATGAAATTTGTCCGTGCTGATCCCGATCTCCGCCCCCAGGCCATACTCATAGCCATCGGCAAAGCGGGTTGACGCATTCACCATGACAGAACTGGAATCCACTTCCTTCAGAAAGCGGTGGGCCCGGCTGATATCCTCGGTGACGATGCTGTCGGTGTGGTGCGATCCGTATCTGTCTATGTGGTCCATGGCTTCATCCAGCCCGGAGACAATACGCAGGGACAGGATCGGCGCGAGATATTCAGTCCGGTAATCTTGTTCCGTGGCCGCCCTGATACCGGATAAAATCTCGCGGGATTTTTCACAACCCCTGATCTCGACCCCGGCTGCCTGATACATGGGGCCAAGCCTGCCTAATATTGCCGCTGCCACATTTTCTGCAACCAGCAGGCATTCCATGGTATTACAGGTGCCATAGCGCTGGGTCTTGGCGTTATAGGCAATACGGATGGCCTTGTCGAAATCCGCACGGTCGTCGATATACACATGGCAGATGCCATCCAGGTGCTTGATGACAGGCATCCTGGCCTCGGCACTGACACGTTCAATCAGGCCCTTGCCCCCCCGCGGCACGATCACATCGATATATTCAGACAGGTGCAACATCTCACCGACGGCTTCACGATCCGTTGTTGCTACCACCTGTACGGCATCTTCGGGCAGGATCGCCGACTTCAGGCCGGCCCGGATGCAGTCCGCTATGGCCTGAATGGAGTGGTGTGCCTCGGTGCCGCCGCGCAGGATGGTGGCATTGCCTGATTTGAGACACAGACCGGCGGCATCCGCAGTCACATTGGGCCTTGATTCAAAGATGATGCCGATGACGCCGAGCGGGACACGCATGCGTCCGACCTGGATACCGGATGGCCGGGTGCGCAGCTCCGTAATCTCGCCAACGGGATCAGCCAGCGCAGCCACCTGATGCAACCCGTCCACCATGTCATCGATGCGCTTGTCGGTAAGCTCAAGGCGATCCAGCAGGGCGGGATCAAGACCGGATTCCTGCCCGGCTTTCATATCGGTTGCATTGGCATCCAGGAGTTTTGCGCGCTGTTCCCGCAGGGTTGCAGCGATATTCAGCAGGGCCGTATTTTTCGCAGCACACTCCGCACGTGCCATGGCACGTGCGGCGGCGCGCGCGCGTTGTCCCGTTTCCTGCATGTAGGTTTTTATGTCCACAACCCTGGTAAGTCACATTAATGATAAATTTTTCTGGATATCCGCACCGGCAATCCGGAGCAGGAACCAGGCCAGTTCATCCCAGCTATTGCCCTTCTGCGCCCCCTTCAGAATCCTGTCGACACGCATGGCCGATGTTAACAGCATCTGCAACCGGCCTGTGCTGTAACGGTCGAGCAGCCTGTTGATTGCCTTGTTACGTTCAGGCCGGAGGTGATAACCGGCCAGTACCTTTTCCCGTGGCATACCGGTTCCTGTCTGATATGCCATGGAACAGGCACGCCTGAATTCCCACATCAGTGCACCGAATATCGCCAGGGGCACGGCGCCTTCCTTCTGTAACCCGTTCAGCGTACGGATGATGCGAACGATATGGCCGCTGAATACATCTTCGGCCAGGATGAATACATCATAGTGTGTGCTGTCAGCGACAACGGCAAGCACGTCATCAAGTTCTATATTGGTTTTTTCAACCAGCAGGCAGAGTTTATCCAGTTCCTGGCGTGCCGCGAGCAGATTGCCTTCAACACGTTCCGCGATCAGTCTGGCTGCATCAGGGCTGATCTGTTTACCCTCGCGCAGCAACCGTTGTTGTACCCAGTTCGGGAGTTCGTCTGGTTTTACGTCCCATACCTGAATCATGATCCCCGCCTTGTCCAGCGCCTTGAACCAGAGGCTTTTCTGAGATTGACTGTCAATTTTAGCGGACGTGATAATAAGTACATTATCGGCCGGTGGTTGTCCGGCATACTCAACCAGGGCAGGGCTTCCCTCCGTGCCTACCTTTACATCGCCCAGACGTAATTCAATCAGGCGTTTACTTGAAAACAGCGACAGATTGGCACTCGTATCCTTGAGCTGGTTCCAGTCAAAGTCTTTACTGACGCTCATTACGATGCGTTCATCGAAACCCTGATTACGGGCGTATCTGCGAACCTCATCCTCTGCTTCCAGAAGCTGCAATGGTTCATCACCGCTGATGTAGTAGATGGGGGCAAGCCCGGAATGTTTCAGTCTGGACCCGAGCTGCTCTGGTTTAAGACGCATGCCGGAGACTGCTTTGTGCTGTGATGCTTAGCGTGCAAAGAATCAATTCAGTACAGCCTGTAACCTTCGCAATACCTGTGATGCAGCATTGCGTACCAGGTCTTCGCGTAACACTTCCTCCTCAGTAAATTTACCCAGGACAGCATCATCATCAAAGGTAAAGTCACGGGTAACCTGAACAGTATCTTTGGATAACAGGATTTTTCCATCCGCCTGGTTGACGGCCATACTGGCAGTATAGATTAACTCCAGTTCCTCTTCCTTCCCCGTTTTTGGGGATACGGATAAAACATTCCGGGTAAAAGATTCATTGTTCAGAAGCAGTGTATATTCGGCATCCGCTGCACTATCGACAGTCTTGATGCCGGAGATCTGTAACTCTGTTTTGACAATCGAGGACAGTCTGTTTGCCCCATGCGACTGGACACTGATGGAGGTAATACCCAGTTTGCCCATTTGGGCACCGCGCAGTTGAAAACCACAGGCGCTGACACAAACCAGTAATACAAGCAGCAGGGCAGGTAGTCTCATTATGTTTTCCTGTTGTGCGAACTGATAGTAAATAGACATGCAGGACTGATCTTACCCTATGCAATAACGATGTTCACCAGTCTGGACGGGACGATAACCACTTTTTTTATGATTTTTCCATCTATAAACCGCCTGACGTTTTCATTTGCAAGTGCGGCTGCTTCAATTTCCCCCTTGCCGGCGTTGATTGGCACCGTGATTTTTGCACGCAATCTGCCGTTGACCTGGACTACAAGCTGGTTCTCTTCCAGTGTCATGGCCTCCCGGTCCGCGACAGGCCAGGCCGCATCGATCAATGCCCCCTCATGGCCGAGGGCAGACCAGATCGCAGCCGTGATATGGGGAACGATCGGCGCCAGCAGCAATACGGCTGTTTCCAGCCCCTCATGCAGGATGGCCCTGTCATTAGCCGTTGTATTATCCGTCCGCAACATGGCATTGATCATCTCCATGACAGAGGCGATCGCCGTATTAAAGGTATAGCGCCTGCCGATATCGTCGTTGACCTTGCTTATGGTCGTGTGGATCTTGCGCCGCAGCCCGCGTTGTGCCTCTGTCAGCATGGCCATATCCAGTGCTGGTGCAGCACCCCGTTCAATGTGTTCGGCGGCCAGTTTCCACAGGCGCTTGAGGAAGCGGAAGGCACCTTCGACCCCGGCATCCGACCATTCCAGGCTTTGCTCGGGCGGGGACGCGAACATCATGAAAAGGCGGACGGTGTCTGCCCCGTAGCGGTCGATCAAGGCCTGGGGATCAACGGTGTTGCCCCTGGATTTGGACATCTTGGCGCCGTCCTTGAGGACCATGCCCTGTGTCAGCAGGTTGGTAAATGGCTCATCGCAATTGACCATCCCGGCATCACGCATCAGCTTGTGAAAGAACCGTGCATACAACAGATGCAGGACGGCGTGCTCGATGCCGCCGATATACTGGTCCACCGGCAACCAGTAATTGACGCGCTCATCCAGCATGGCCCGGGTATTATCGTGACAGCAATAACGTGCGAAATACCAGGACGATTCGAAAAACGTGTCAAAGGTGTCGGTCTCTCGCTCGCCGGGCCCGCTGCCATCAGGTGCAGCAACATGAATGAAATTATCCATCTTTTTCAGGGGGGAACCTACCCCTGCAAATTCCACCTGCTCCGGCAGGACGACCGGCAGGTCCCCGGCCGGTACCGGACAGGTTTGGCCATTGGCATTGCTGATCATCGGGATCGGACAACCCCAGTAACGCTGCCGCGATATCCCCCAGTCCCGTAGCCGGTAGTTGATCTTGCGTCGGCCTTTCCCGGTCTGCTCCAGCCAGTCCGCGATGGCGGTACAGGCCGCTGCCGAACTCAGACCGTCAAACCGGCCGGAATTTCCCAGTACGCCCGCATCTGTGAAGGCGCCGCTATCCAGGTCCAGCCCCGATCCATCCTCCGGGAAAACGACCGGCCGCATCGGCAGCTTGTATTTTTTTGCAAATTCCCAGTCGCGCTGATCATGGGCGGGGACGGCCATGACGGCACCCGTGCCGTAACTCATTACCACAAAATTGGAGACCCAGAGCGGGATGAGCTCGTCACTGATGGGATGGCGGATATGGATGGCAAGCGGCATCCCCTTTTTCTCCATGGTTTCGAGCACGGCCTCTGCTGTCCCGGTGGTGTGGCACTCATCAAGAAATGCCGACAGTTCTGCATTGTCCCTTGCCTGCTGCATCGCCAGCGGGTGTTCGGCTGCGACCGCCATATAACTGACACCCATGAGGGTATCCGGGCGGGTAGTGAAGATACGCAGGGTGTCCCCGGTTCCCTCTACCCTGAAATCCACATCGACCCCCTCCGAACGGCCGATCCAGTTGGCCTGCATGGTACGCACGGCCTCAGGCCAGCCGGACAGTTTTTCCAGATCGGACAGGAGCTCTTCCGCATAGGCCGTGATCTTCAGGAACCACTGCGGGATCTCACGGCGTTCGACCGGGGCGCCGGAACGCCAGCCCTTGCCGTCGATTACCTGTTCATTGGCGAGCACGGTCTGGTCCACCGGGTCCCAGTTCACGACGGCCGTCTTCTTGTAGACGAGTCCCTTTTCATACAGCTTTGTGAAAAACCATTGTTCCCAGCGGTAATAGTCGGGATCACAGGTGGCCAGTTCCCGCCCCCAGTCGTAGGCGAAACCAAGCCGTTTGAGTTGGGTCCGCATGTAATCGATATTTTCATAGGTCCACCGGGCCGGCGGGACCTTGTTGTTAATGGCGGCATTTTCTGCGGGCAGGCCAAATGCGTCCCAGCCCATGGGTTGCAGCACGTTTTTCCCCTGCATGCGCTGGTAGCGGGAGATGACATCACCGATGGTGTAATTGCGGACGTGGCCCATGTGCAGTTTGCCGCTGGGATAGGGAAACATGGACAGGCAATAGAATTTTTCCCTGGCCGGGTCTTCGCTGGCGCTGAAGGCACGGTCTGATTCCCAGCGGGCCTGGACCGCGGGTTCGATTAGGGCAGGTTGGTAACGATTATCCATTATTAGTAGTCCCGGAGATACGCCATTGGGGCGATCTGCCATGTGGGTGGAAAACCCAGTTACTCATCTTATTGTATTTGAATCTCCCCGCGCTTACGCACAGGGTTTTGTTCCGCGATAAACTGCACCCCAGCCTGGTCAGCCATCGCGCATTTCATCCCGTAATGGGTATCCGGAAACGGCTGATTACGCCTGTGTGATTTTAATAAGGTGCGCAAGGATACAGCAGGTCAGTCTGCCCGAACAAGCGACAAACCTGAATCCATAGTGGCCGGAGGGTTGAAAAAAAGGGCCTCATAAAGAGGCCCAAGTGTCTCAGGAAGGTTGTCGATCAGCTATTCACTGGTCTTGAGTACGTCACGGTTGGCATCGACGATAGACTGACCGATGCCACTGACCTCTGCCAGTTCATCGATGGACTTGAACGGACCGTTTTTTTCGCGATAGGCGATGATCGCCTCGGCCCGTTTCTCTCCAACGCCCTTGATTACCGTCATCAGCGCGGCTTTATCCGCCGTGTTGATATCGATAGCATCAGCCGCGAAAGAGAAAACGGGTACCAGCAGCAGGATGGACAGCAGGATGTTACTCAGGATACTCATAGATTCCTCCTTGTATGATGTTGACTTTCCTTGGTTAGGCCTCGCTACATACCGAAGCAGGCAGCATCATAACACCAAAATCCGGGCACTCAAACTTTT
>MGXK01000145.1 GCA_001802375.1 Gammaproteobacteria bacterium RBG_16_51_14 | reverse complement strand
TGTTTATTGATATCCCTGTGAATGACATTTTTGACCTGTGATTTCTGCCCCTCGCCAAGCTCCTTTTCATGGGAGAGATATTCTTCAACGTAGGCCATCAGATTCCCGCGTTTCAGGAATACTACATTTCCATCCACGATCCGGCCCGGGGTTATCTTTGCGCCATAATTACCATAGGTGATGTATTTTTTATCAAAGTCCTCACTTTTGAGATAGGAATTCTCGATATCTACCAGTTTCTTTGGATTGGCCACAGGTAATCCGGTTACCTTGCTTGACCACTGGAAAATCCAGGGAGGCTGGTCCTCGCCTGGACGGATATGGCAGGTTTCACAGGCAACATAGAAGGCATGCATATTCAGAAAGCTCCTGATTTCCTTGGAGTCATCATGCGGCACGGTACCGTGACAGCGAACGCAGATATCTTCATTATCGGCTTCAATATAAAAGCCGATATGATGGAATCGACCCTTGATGTAGGGTTGTTCTATCACCTTGTAGCCAAGATCGATAGTGGAAGATTTTTCTTTCTCGACCATGAGTTTCAGGAACAGTTTCTCGTCCTCGGTGCCGGCAGAGCCGAGTTTCATAAGTGATTCCTCAGCCCCGCTGGCCTTCTCCGAGAAACCGAAGATTAACGGGTACATGAAAGTCCCGTACCAGATCGTAAACCCCATCAGGCAGATTACATAGACTTTGTATATCAGGTTTTTTAAAAGCGGCCACATAAGCCTATCTCCGCGAGCTAATGTTGTGGTTTGATCTCTGCTTCATACCCTTCCTCTTTCATCACCTGCAAATACTCGCCATAGTGTTCATGGATCATTTCGTCTTCAGTGAGATAACCCGTCATCCATACAGTCCCCGCGGGAAATTTCTCCGGCGCATAATGGACGTTGTACCAGTGGACAAAGAATAAAAACAGCACGGCGAGCAACGCCTCATCGGTGTGCATGATGTAGGCTGCATTCAGGACGATGCCCGGCAGGATATGCGTCACCTCGTCACGCCACCACAGCAACGCTCCGGCGGGTCCCAGGATCGGTACGCCCCAGTAGGGGGCAAAGTAGTCAAACTTTTCCTTCCATGACATGCGGTCATATTGCGGTTGTGTATTGGTGAAATAGAGCAGGTATTTCCACTGATGTATAAAGTCCCTGAGGTCCTTCAGGTTCGGCATCATTTCCATCGAGAAAACAGCCTTGACAAAGGTCCATGGATCGAGCCTGTCTTCCAGTATCAGTGGCAGAACGCGGTTTTTGTAAAACAGCGTGATCCAGTAGATGGTATGGTACACGAACAGGATCAGGAGTACCGTTCCTGCAAACCGGTGGATCGTGGGAGCGACTGTGGTGCCGCCCATGATGTCATAGAGAGGCTTGGCCCATGCCTCGTCTGCGTGCCGCAGGGGAAAACCCGTAAGCGCCAGAAGGATTACACAGGAAAACAGGATGGCGTGTTGTATCCTCTGATGTGAGGAAAACCGGAAGAAATATTTTTTGGCTCCCCTGATTACTATTTTCTCATATTTTCGCATTGTTCTTGTCCTGACAAATAAGCTTCGTCAACGGGCTGATAAATGTCTCGGCTCAGATGTGTATCTTCCGGCGCGCCTTGGCCATTGCCCATTCCTGCCTGTTGAATGAAAAATCGGGAAACAGCCGCCGCATAAGTTCCAGAAAAACGTAGGTCAGGAAAAAGTACATGACAACGGCAAGCAGCGACTTGAAAAATATCAGCATATAAAACTGCAAGGGGTATTTTTCCCGGGAATAGGTAACGTGTGTCTGGAAACCGGCGAGATTTGCCCCTGCCTTTTCATGGCATTCCGATGCCCGACAGGTGGTGGGCACATTTTTCTTGAATACAGAGGAGGTTTTGGTTTCCTTGCTTTCTATCAGGTGTGGATTTTCACCCACCACTACGTGACAATCGATACAATCAGGGGTTGTCTCCGAACCCAGGGCAATCAGCTTGTAATGGAAAGTCTCCTTGTATGAATGAATCGTATCGTCGAGCTCATGACGTTTGTTTAATTCCCTGTCTTCGTGGCACTTTGCACACACGCGGATCATTTCTTTCGGGGATCGCGTCTTGTGCAGTCTTGAGGTCACGTGTTTATAGAATGATTCGGCAAAGTCACCGGTTTTGTGACAGCTTTTGCAGCGTGTAATACCTCGTTGCGACACACCTGCTATTTCCTCCCCCTTATAGAAAGACAGGGGTCGGAACAGCGGTTCGTCATGGCAGTCCTTGCAGCCGGGATAATCCTCCTGATTGGGTTTGGGCGTGCCGTCCGGTTTCAGGCGCCCATGCACACTCTTTGCGAGTTCCTCAGCCATGAATTTGTGGGAGAATTTCTGCTTGCCTGAAGGTTCAAGCATGTGGCATTCCCGGGTGCAGTCCACCCCTTTGCTGGGATCATGGGGAATGCGGTCGATGTCCGAATGACAGTCCTTGCACTCGTTTCTCGAGTGCGGACTGTCCGCAAATAATTCCTCGTTGATATAGAACAACCGGAAGTCACCGTCTTTTTCGACGCGACTCAGTCCACGATGCTTATGGCACAACAGGCAGTTCAACTCATCCTCTGCCGCAATCGTATCTTTCGGGATACCACACAACAACAGGCCCGGGAGTAGCATGGCCACCTGCCATTTAAATGATCCGTTAATCACTCGTTGATGATCCTCTTGTCACTCGCTCAATCTTTATAAGTTCTTTTTTTGTCAGTCAGAATTTGCCCTGCTGATCCAGCCTTGAGGGAACAATAAAATATCCCGTTAGGCACGGCTGTGCAACCGATCTTGCCTTTGCTGGATGGATTGCAATCTCTACGGGTGTTAACGATTGATGATTCCGGGCACGGTTTTAATAGTTATCGAATGCCGATTTCAGAATACAGTATGTTCCAACATCCATTTTGATATAAATCAAGTATCCATTAGTTAATATTGTTGAAAATTGCGTAGTTTACATGCACTTAACTCGAAAACATCAAGACCAGGATGCCAGTGAGGCGCAGGAACCTGATCAGTAAAAAGCAAACGGAAGAGCTGTATTTGTAAACCAGACTTGTCCCGCCAACAGACGAGCTTTTTATTACCGGGTATTATTGGCCTTCTCCTGATGAAACACATGTCTTGCCCACATGAGTATGGTGCCGATTAATAAAAGGATAACAGGTGGCATGAATGCATAGCGGCTCCAGTAACCGATCTTGTCCAGTATTTCTTCTTTTTCAAGTCTGTAGATGTACGTTGTAATATTTTCAACAGAAGTCGACGGCTTGACATCATAGGGAATAAACATGGCGTTGTTGTTGTCAAATTTAACCAGAATATATCTGTTCAGACAGGCTTCGTATAAGGTCATGGAATGATCAAACCCGAATATGACGTCCGCGACTTTACGTAATGCAGGCGCTTTCCTGATTTCCGGAATCACTGCATCGTTAAAAAAAAGATTTTTAGCGTCACTGTAAGTCAGGTCTCTGGATAATTCGGCAAAGACCCCTGATAACGTATGTTCTGGCTCCCAGGCAATATTCGGAAGAACCTGGGTACGGTAAAAAAGTTCCAGGGCACGGAATCTGTCAACATAATCGAGCGCCAGATAAGCCTTTGAATTCTTGAATTCAGCTATAGAACCAGTGCCTGCTGCAGATATTACTGATGTGATGGGATTTTCGTCTGTGTTTTCAGGTATGTCGCGTAACTGGATATCACCAATGAATTCCTTGACAGTCCTGATGGTTTCGACCTTGATGCTGTCGTAAATATCGGTTACAAAGCTCTCCTCGTAGATACCTTGAAACAGGTTTTCTTTTTCATGCTCATCCCCGGCTGGTCGAGAACCCTGTTTTTGACCTGTTTCATCGATGTTTGTAATTATCCCGATTGCCTTTTCCAGTTCCGGAATATCGATTCTGTACCTGTCTGCAATAATAGAATAATCATGCAAAAACAGAGATATATTTGCCACTATCCACAGGCATGCTATGGCTATGCAGGGTATGAATATTTTTCTTGTCCAGTACATGGT
Source organism: Gammaproteobacteria bacterium RBG_16_51_14 (assembly GCA_001802375.1). Classification (GTDB taxonomy): domain Bacteria; phylum Pseudomonadota; class Gammaproteobacteria; order Eutrophobiales; family Eutrophobiaceae; genus RBG-16-51-14. The sequence continues at coordinate 9,866 of MGXK01000145.1, read as the reverse complement.
GATTGCATAATCTTTACATCAATCATTGAGGGTAGTGGGATTAGGAACATTCATCCGGGATAATGGATTATCCGGACGCATCTTCGATTTTTTTATTCCCACAATTGCTTCCAGTAGTTATCGACGCGCTTTTTAATATCTTCACTCATCGTGATCGGTTGTCCCCACTGACGCTGGGTCTCGCCGGGCCATTTATTGGTTGCATCGATTCCGATCTTTGCCCCAAGCCCTGCAACCGGACTTGCGAAATCAAGATAATCGATTGGTGTGTTCTCTATAATCAGGGTATCCCGTCCGGGATCAACCCGTGTTGCAACTGCCCAGATCACTTCTTTCCAGTCACGCACGTTGATGTCATCATCGGTCACGATAACAAATTTTGTATAGGTGAACTGGCGCAGGTATGACCACACACCAAGCATGATTCGTCTGGCGTGTCCCGGATATTGTTTTCTGATACTTACCACCGCAAAGCGATAGGAACATGCCTCCGGCGGCAGGTAAAAATCCACAATCTCCGGGAACTGCTGTTGCAGGATGGGTATAAATACTTCATTCAGTGCCAGGGCAAGGACGGATGGTTCATCATGGGGTGAACGTCCCATATAGGTACTGTGATAGATCGGGTTTTCACGATGGGTAATACGTTCAACAGTAAACACGGGAAAGCGTGCCTGGGTATTGTAGTAACCGGTATGATCGCCAAAGGGTCCCTCGAGGGCATCCTCACCCGGTTCGATATGACCTTCGAAGACATATTCTGCAGCCGCCGGCACCTGCAGGGGAATGGTCTGGCAGTTGGCTACTTCACTGCGTGCACCTCTCAGCAGGCCAGCGAACTGATATTCGGAAAGCGTGTCAGGAACGGGGGTGACTGCTGCGAGCAGGGTTGCCGGATCGGCACCGATTGCGACCGCCAGAGGGAAACGTTGTCCTTTTCTGTTTTCCTGCCACTCCCTGTAATCGATTGCGCCACCGCGATGTGGCAACCAGCGCATGATTACCTTGTTGCGTGAGATTACCTGTTGTCGATAGATACCAATATTCTGCCGTTCCTTGTAGGGCCCTCTGGTAATAACCATTCCCCAGGTGATGAGGGGCCCGGCATCACCCGGCCAGCATGTCTGGACAGGAAGTTCGGCCAAGTCAATATCATCACCTTCCAGTATGCATTCCTGGCAGGGGGCATTGCGGATCACCCGTGGTGTCAGGTGTAACAGTTTTCTGAAGGAGGGTAATTTTTCTATGGCCTCATTGAGTTCTGTCGGCCATCCGGGTTCCTTGAGAAAGGCAAGCACCCGTCCAATTTTACGCAGATCCTCAATGGATTTTCGGCCTATCCCCGCCGCAACCCGCTGGACAGTACCGAACAGATTAGCAAGGACCGGTGTCCCTGAATTACCTGCATTTTCGAACAGCAGGGCCGGCCCGCCATTACGCAGTGTTCGATAGCAGATCTCGGTAATTTCGAGCTTGATATCTACCGGATGGCGAATACGCCTGAGTTCGCCTTTGTACTCAAGATCGGTCAGGAATTCACGGATGTCTTTATATGGCATACGGATTGTATACACTTTGATTCATATCAACGACAAATACAAACTTGTTCTGGTATGCTTTTATCTTATCGCGGAATAAAACCACGCAATTACATAAATAGGTTCTGCAGCCATGTGCATACCATTAACACCCTGTATTATTCCATTGCGGGTTATTCCGGAATCCGTCCATGAAAGAATCTTCGCGGGTGCATTTAACCACCTGCTCCGGGGCCAGGGTCTCACTGCCCGCCTGGGCGAAATTGACGGCAAATCGGTCACCATACGCGTTACTGATATCCCATGTGAATTTCATTTCCGGTTCCAGGCCGGTCGATTACGGGCAGCAACCCGGCAACGCATGGGTGATGTAACTATCAGTGGAACCCTTGCAGGATTCCTGCGGCTCGCCACCCGCAAGGAAGATCCGGACACGCTGTTTTTCAGACGTGAATTAAACATCGAAGGTGAAACGGAGACAGGGGTTCATATCAAGAATATACTGGATTCACTGGAATATGACTGGGATGCGCATTTTGATGCTGTCCTTTTTCCGCCATTGGCAAAGGGGGCAAAACTGTTTCTGCATATTGTCCGCCGTAACTGTCCACAAAAGTTCCTACATTTGATTACAATGCCTGATCACCAGGAAAGGTCTGAATAATTCCCTACCCCACCGGGGGGTACCGAGGTCCCGGCATTTTCAGGCATCAGAGGCTATCTCCTCCGGCATTGCGGCGACAGGTGCCATGCCGGCCCCACCGCGCCAGTAACCGTCACAACTGCCATAGGGTTGGTATCTTGCAAGTTGTTCCATGGCTATCCCGGTCTGCAGTTGGCCATCGAGAACACTGCTGAGGACAGAAACAATCTCGGCCATTCCGTGTTGCTGCGGGTCAATACGAATAATATCAATACCAATAGACACGAGTTCATCCAGATGAGCAACCAGATTGTGAACCGTTGCGGACTGTACCTGGATCCCGTTCAATACCAGGAATGCATCATCATCCTGTGTGTATAAAGCCAGTCCATCCGGATAATCACTACAGATATGACCGCAGTCGTCTTTGGATTTATCATGGGCGCGGGCACTGAAACATCGGGCGGAGAAGGCCAATGGTAACCTGCCATAGGCAAAGATTTCTGTCTCCATCGCCGGTGGGCGGTTTTCGTGTAATCGGGTAATCGTGTTTCTGCCCAGTTCCACCGGACTGATCCAGCGTTTTGCCCCCAGCCTGTGCAGAAATGCCAGTGTTTCATTATTATAGACATTGATGTGTGGCCCCAGAACAAATGGACCATGTCCCGCCAGTAATTGCACAGCGGCGACATCATTCGCTTCCACCGGATAAACATTATTTTCAGCAATCTGTTGCAGGCTGGCCAGTTCTGACCCGGCTTCGAGCAGTGCCAGGGTTGACAGGATCACTTCCTTCCCGGATGCGGCAAGACGTCCGGCGATTTCCAGCCAGTCGTTGAGGTTTAACTCGCGGCGTTTGGAACATACCGTTTCCCCCAGATAGACAATGTCCACCCGTGTGTCTATCAGTTGATCGTAGAAGGCAAGGATTTTCTCTCTACCCCAGAAATACTGGATTGGACCAATACTTATTTTCATTTATTGCCAGCTTCGATGGTAGGCCCCAAGGGTATGGCAATTTCCCTCGGCCAACTGGTTAAGTTGGGTAATCCACTCGTTACGGGGCTTGAAATTATCCGGGTCGACATGATAGCTGTCCAGTGCCGCACGCAGTGTGCGTGCAACGGTCGAAACATAGGCCCGGCTGCGTTGCCGCCCTTCGACCTTGATTGCCGAAACACCGGCATTGACAAGCTCAGGCAGGATTTCCAGCACGTTCAGACAGACCGGTTCCTCAATGGAATGGAATATATGGTTATTGACCTTGAAACGCCCCTTGCAGATGGTAGGGTAACCGGCAGTTTCACCATCATGGTAGCGGTTGATCAGCACACCATCAAGATAGGCATCACGACCTGAGGGTGTCTCCAGCCAGCGTACGGCGTGGGCCGGAGAACAGACACCTGCACTATTGGGGGAATTGCCCGTTACGTAGGAAGATAATGCACATCTCCCTTCCACCATGACGCACAGGCTTCCGTAACCAAAGACTTCGACTTCAACAGGTGTTTTTTCAGTGAGTTGCTGAACCTGTGCCAGGGACAGTACCCGTGGTAACACGACCCGGCTGATACCGAACTGTTCATGATAAAAGGCAATGGCATGCCGATTGGTGGCAGAACCCTGAACCGACAGATGAAGACGAAGGTCCGGATGGGTTCTTGCTGTGTAGTTCATGAGTCCTATATCGGCCAGGATGAGGGCATCCACGCCTATTTCAGCCGCTTTATCAACGGCTTTTACAGCCTCTTGCCAATGCTCAGGAACGGGAAAGGTATTGATTGCAAGGAACAGTCGCTTGCCGTTTATCCTGGCATAGCGCACACCTTCCAGTGCCTCTTCAGGACTGAAATTAAGACCAGGAAAATTGCGGGCATTGGTCCTGTTACGGAAACCGATATAGACCGCATCGGCGCCATTATCAACAGCGGCACGCAGGGTAGGGAGGTTCCCAGCCGGGCAGATCAATTCCATTTTTTTGTTCAGTGCTGGCATGTTCGGTCAGTGTCAGCGTAGAAACCCTGACAGGTATTTCTTAGCTCCAGTTCTCTCTTGATTGCGTTCAGGACCTGCCACTTTTTGCGGCACCAGGCGGGCGCGAGCAAGATATTGGAGGAGGCTGTTCCCGTCAAGCGATGATAAATAACCTCTACCGGCGTTATTTCTATCAGGTCGCAGACGGTGTCAACATAGTCGGAAAATTCAAGCGGGGTATATTCTTTGCTTTGCCACTGGACTGCCAATCGGGTCCCTCTGACCACATGAAGCGGATGGATTTTCAGACCTTCCACGCCCTGGGACAGTACCCGCTTCAGGGTTGTGCAGGCATGTGATTTTTCTTCACCAGGGAGTCCAATCATGAGGTGGGTACAGACCTTCAGATCATGCTTGTGGGCAATATCAACTGCCTTGCGGTAATCAGCGAATGTATGTCCACGGTCAACACGGGCAAGGGTGTCGTCAAAGCTGGATTGCAGGCCCAGTTCCAGCCATATCTCAAGGCCTTCATTCCGGTAAGCCGCGAGTAATTTTATTATTTCCGGTGTTACACAGTCAGGCCGGGTCCCCACCGATAAACCCACCACATCTTCCTGACTGAGTGCCTGATCATAGCTTGCACGGAGTTTGTCAATGCTGGCATAGGTATTGGTATAGGCCTGAAAATAGGCAATATAGCGTTGGGCACGCGTGCGTTTGCGAATTACGTTTTTCCCGGCTTCTATTTGTGCGGGAATGCTTGCCGGGTGGGGCCCGTTCGGACTAAACGAGGCATTATTGCAAAAACTGCAGCCGCCGCGACCCTTGCTGCCATCCCTGTTCGGACAGGTAAAGTCGGCATTGATTGCGATCTTGTGTATGCGTTCACCATAACAGCGCAACATGGCCTGACCGAACGTGGTCACATAGTCTGCAAAGGTTGTCCAGGCAGCAGGGGTATTTTGAGGTAATTGCGGTATTCCCGGCGTTGGAAATGACTCCCTTGAGGTATTCTGTCGGCTGACTTGCAATTGAGAATTTCCAGTGGGCATAGCTTGATGATAGTAATGGGTTTGCCGGTCAAAAGGCAGAGTTTATACCCCTGCTGACGTCAGTTGTGCGGGCATCAATCCTCACACCGGGTTTGTCGTGAATAGCCGGGCCATCGCCTGCTGCTGGCTGTTTTTTCTGTAATAATATTAATTCTATTTTCAGATAGTTACCGGTTAATCCTGGTAATAATCCGGAATGTAAATAGCACTATGCATACCCTATATAGTAGCAGACCAGCCTGCTTTTCAGTCCCTGGAAGGTGGCTGGAATTGGTAAAAACGATACTATAGTTGTCCTTGTGATTGTACAGAAAAGGGGGTATGAATGAAAATGCAAGGTCTGTCATATATCATGCTTCATAATAATGCGAATCAGCCGGTGATCACTGCTTGATTTTTCAAATGAATTTTCTATATCAAACCTTGATGTAATCCTATATCAAATCATGCCACAGCCTATGACAAAGACACTCGACAATCTGCAACAGGAACATCACCTTATTTCCAGATTGCTGGATGTGCTCGAAGAGCAGGTCAGGCTTCTTGAAGAAAATGAGAGGGCAGACACGCGGCTGATTGCGGATGTTGCAGAGTACATAATGAACTATCCAGATCTCTATCACCATCCCAAGGAAGATTTGATCTTTGAATTATTGCGCTACAAGGACATTGGCATTGTGCCGGTGATCGATCGATTGATTGGCGAACATAAGACCATGATCGAAATGGCAATGACACTCAGTGCATTGCTTGCGGGTCCAGACAACCGTTCACAATCACGGCTGCTTGTTGATCTGCTGCGGAAATATATTGATTTGTCCCGATCACACATGAATATCGAAGAAGAAATATTGTTTCCCGGGGCAAGGCAGGCATTAACGGAGGAAGACTGGATTCAAATCGATACAGGATTCACCTGTCAGGGTGATCCGCTTTTTGGGGATGTGATCCGGAAACAGTATCAGCATATCTATGATTCAATCATCAAATAGAGGGCAGGGTTGGCAAGGGTGTCCTGGTAATTGCGACGGCAATGATGTAGAAAAATACCAGCCAGGCACCAAACAGGGAGGCCAGCCTGATTACCTTGGTCTGCCCGTATTTCAATGCAACACTCCCCAGGATGATATATATCGTTAACGCGGCAATCTTTGCCAGCAACCAGGGTTGCAAGAGTAAATTCCGGTAAATGATTACGGCCTGGGTCAAGCCGCTCAGCAGGAGAACGGTGTCAATTACATGAGGTACTGTCCTGGCCAGGTGGTGCTGTAAATACGGAGAATCCCGTAACATCCATAGGCCACGTACCGAAAATGATATAAAGGTGAGCACAACACAGGTGACATGAATATGCTTCAGCAGCAGCATCTTGATTCAAGCCACGGATTCGATCCCGGGTCTATTCCGGATATCGACTGACTGCACCGGGTAAAGTACCAGAGGGGGTATCAGTTCTCTCCGTGTACAGTCTGACGGGGGGCAATGGTTATATTGCCAGACTGCTCAACCACATTTCGATTCCCCGCAATTGAGGCATGTGTTGCAGCCATCCATCATGACCATGGCCTTGGTATAGCATTTAACACAGAGTTCGGCACCGTACGGAAATTTATCCGGCGCCCTTTTCTCTGCCGCTTGCAGGGTATTTTCATATTGCGCCCGTTTCTCACTGATCAGTTTTTTCTGGTGTTCATCCAGCCCATCATCTTTCATCATTCCGATCATGCGCAAGTGGTTTTCAAGCACGTCACCGATTTCCGAAATGATCGACGGGGCAAACTTGCCGCCTTTTTTGAAATAGCCCCCCCTTGGATCAAACACACAATGCAGTTCTTCCACGAGGAAGTTGATATCGCCGCCCTTCCTGAAGACTGCCGAGATAATCCGGGTCAGGGCAAGAATCCACTGGAAATGGTCCATGTTTTTTGAATTGATAAACATCTCAAAGGGACGACGCAGTTCATGTTCGGTGCCCCTGTTCAGAACGATATCATTGATAGTCACATAGAGTGCGTGTTCGGACAGTGGTGTTGTCAATTTGTAGGTTGAACCTAACAGCATCTCCGGGCGTTCAACCCGTTCATGCATCTGCACAACATTGCTAGGTTCCGCTTTTTTATCTGGTGCCTCTGCTGGTGTGTCATTTTTAACAACATCAAAGTCAACGATACGCGTTTCAATCTTGGTTGCCATAATATTGCCTCCCGGGCAAACAGTTGCTGTTCAGAACTTGCCGTAATAGCCTTCTTTCAAGGCATCAAACAAGTTGGCTGCCGTATGGGTTTCACCATCATATTCAATCTCCTCATTCCCCTTGACCTCGACAACTTCCCCACTGTCCAGCCTGAATCGGTAGGTTGTGTTTGCAAGATCCTCTTCCTTTACCAGAACACCCTGGAAGGACTCGGGATTAAAGCGAAATGTCGTGCATCCCTTGAGTCCCTGATCATAGGCATACTCATAAATCCCCTTGAATTCCTCAAACGGAAAATCAGTCGGGACATTGGCGGTCTTGGAAATGGAAGAATCAATCCAGCGCTGGGCTGCAGCCTGGATATCCACATGTTGTTTCGGTGTTATATCTTCTGATGTCACGAAATAATCCGGTAATGCCTTGTCCGGATCCTCTGAACCCGCAATGGCATCGGGATTGACCAGTTCCCGGTAGGCCAGCAGTTCATAGGAAAAGACATCGATCTTCTCTTTGGTTTTTTTGCGTTCACGAATAACATTACGGGAGTAATGATGGGCAAAGGTCGGTTCAATCCCGTTACTGGCATTGTTACCCAGTGAAAGCGAGATCGTGCCGGTGGGCGCGATGGAGCTGTGATGGGTAAACCGTGCGCCCACCACTACCAGTTCATCGACCAGCCCGGGGGCGAAATCCGCGACCTGTTGCATATAATTGCTGTAGCGTGCATGGAGTACCTTGCCCTTGATAGTATCACCCACCTTGTAACCATCCTGTTTCAGCCCCGGACGTTTACTTAACATCTCCGGGGTAATCGTGAATTCCTCATTCATAATCGGGGCCGGACCTTTTTCTTTCGCAAGTGCGAGTGCCTCATACCATCCAACCAGCGCCAGTTCACGCGTAACCTGTTCGGTAAATTCGAGTGAGGCAGATCCTCCATATTTCATTCCCAGCATGGTCAGTGTCGAGCCCAGTCCCAGGAAACCCATGCCGTGTCTTCGCTTGCGCTGTATCTCTTCGCGTTGACCGGGCAGAGGTAATCCATTGATCTCGATCACGTTATCCAGCATGCGGGTAAAAATTCGAACGGCCTTGCGGAAGTCATCCCAGTCGAACCCGGCATTCTCTGTAAAAGGATTAAGTACAAAGCGGGACAGGTTGATTGAACCAAGGAGACAGGAACCATATGGCGGCAGTGGTTGTTCTCCACAGGGATTGGTTGCACGGATATCCTCGCAGAACCAGTTGTTATTCATCGTATTAATTCTGTCAATGAGAATAAAGCCGGGTTCTGCAAAATCATAGTTGGATGTCATAACGATGTTCCAGAGACGCCGGGCACGGATCAACTGATAAATCCTGCATGCCACCAACCCTGTTTCATTGACGACATAATCCCTGTGTGTTGGCCAGGGGCGCCAGATCACCAGTTCCGGATCCGAGAGATCCAGTGCCTCGCATTCGGACTTTGTGACCGGAAAGGCCAGTGCCCACATATCATCATCCTTGACCGCACGCATAAATTCATCACTGATCAAAAGCGAGAGGTTGAACTGACGCAGCCGTCCATTCTCCTGCTTGGCCCGGATGAATTCGACGACATCCGGATGACCGATGTCGAAGGTAGCCATCTGGGCTCCACGACGCCCGCCTGCCGATGAAATTGTAAAACACACCTTGTCGTAGATATCCATGAAGGAAAGCGGCCCGGAGGTATAGGCCCCTGCGCCTGAAACGTACGCACCTTTCGGGCGCAGTGTGGAAAATTCATAGCCAATGCCACAGCCAGACTTGAGTGTTAATCCTGCCTCCTGGGTCTTGCCCAGAATATCCTGCATGGAATCTTCGATAATTCCGGATACGGTGCAATTGATAGTGGAGGTCTCCGGTTTGTATTCCTTCGCGCCCGCATTCGAGATCACCCGTCCTGCCGGGACAACACCACGCCGAAGGGCCCAGAGAAATTCCGTATACCAATGTGCCTGTTTTTCCGGCGTATCCTCTACTTCAGACAGGGCAAGGGCGACCCGTTTGTAGGTATCATCCATTGTTTTATCAACTGGCGTACCATCATGCATTTTCAGGCGATATTTCTTGTCCCATATATCTGATGACGCTGATTGGTATGGGATCTCGGTAACCGTATCCCTAATGACCTCGATTGAAACTGTGTTCATGGTAAAATCAAATCCCCCCAAGATGATCGCCGCTGGTACGAATAACGATCATGCGACAAATAGTAGTTATAATGACCACCATAGAATGAATCTACTATATATAGTGGATTTACGCCGTTTTAATCCAATATATAGTGGTTTTAGCCTCAGTGCAACTATTAATTCAAAATAGAAGACATATTTTATAAGCTATTGTTAAATATAGATAACTTATAAAGCAGATCATTTTTCTGATAAGCGCAACAGACCCGATCTAATCATCATAAAAAATGCCATTGCCGGCAA
>MGXK01000144.1:8849-9161 GCA_001802375.1 Gammaproteobacteria bacterium RBG_16_51_14 | reverse complement strand
CGTTACCGAGGGGAGGCGATAGAAAGTCAAATCAATACAGGAGTCGATATGTTATCAATTGACACTGACCCTTTTGATTTATTTCGATGCAATTCGTCAGCTAATGGAACCGACTGATGATAAAAAGAAAAGGCCGATTGGATTTGCTCCGTGGCCATGTGTGCGCGAGCGGTAGCTCGCGTGTTTGTTGCGGGTGGTTGGTAGTGGGTGGTGAACAACCAACAACGGACTACGGACTACTGGCAATTAACAGAAGAAGGAGAGATGTAATGAACAAACCATTAAGGGAAATGACTCCAATCTTTTTACCAC
>MGXK01000144.1:8064-8771 GCA_001802375.1 Gammaproteobacteria bacterium RBG_16_51_14 | reverse complement strand
GATGTGGATAGCGAGGAAGCTGGCCGGGAAACGCGAAAGCAGGCAGTGGAAGTGGGGAGTCAGAATGGCCGTGGTGTTGGTGTTCGTGCTCATTCCTACGTGGGACATGATTTTGGGGCGTGTTTACCTCAACCACCTGTGCAGTACCGAAGCGGGGGTGAAGGTATACCAGACGGTTGAGTTGCCTGCGGAGTATTGGGATAAGGAGGGGAGGCCGAGGTTTATGAACGCCAGAGGCGTCATAAATATGGTGATGCTAGGAGATCGATTCAAGTGGCACCAAGTTCGTGAGCCATACATAAATGGATTAATCAAAATAGATAAAAGGCGTTGGCAGTTAGAAGACATCACGACGCAGAAAGCTTTGGGTGAAAAGGTTGATTTTGTCCGGTATTTTGGATGGCTAAATCGGTTTTCTCCTGCACCAAATGTAAGTGAAAGTTGTCCAGATATAGAAATTAAACAAGAGAAAAGTATTCTTCATGGGATTTTCAAACCCGCAACATCAATTCGATAAGGGAGATAGATCATGGCAAGGATTGCAAATTATTTTGAACAAGCACAACTGTCTTTGGCGGCTTATGCATTGGCTTTGCAACAGGGAATGTTTGGCGCGGCTGACACAAATTACATTAAAAAATTGACCGATGCTAGCATGACTCAAGCTCAAGCCGAAACTTTCGCTTCCACCTACACCGTGGTGGATC
>MGXK01000144.1:6239-7873 GCA_001802375.1 Gammaproteobacteria bacterium RBG_16_51_14 | reverse complement strand
AGTCCCTGCTTGCATCCGGCATAATCCAGGCGAGTAACCTCTCCGTGACAGGTCACTCGCTGGGTGGGTTGCTGGCCCAGATGCTGGTAGTGGATCAGGCAGGGCAGATTGCACAAACCATGACATTCAACGCGCCGGGTGTGGGCGGGATCGGCGCGGAGATCTTACAATCCGTAGGCATATTGCCGATTGATATTCCTTTGTCCAGCGTGATCAATGTGTATGCGGAACCGGGGCTATCGGCAACTGCCGGCCTGGGAACGATGATTGGGAGTACGCAAGGTATCTATATTGAGGCCAATCTTGATCCCCTGCATAATCACTCCGCAGAAACCCTCACCGACTCCCTCGCTGTTTACAATCTGTTGGCCATGCTGGACCCTGCTCTGGACAGCGATCCGAACGCCTTGGCCACCATTACCGGTATTCTCAAAGCCTCTTCTAACGTAGCAGCGAACAGTCTGGAAGCGGTGGTTACCGCACTGGGGAAACTCCTCAACCCATCTTTAGACACAGAGAATCAGTTAACTGATGCAGTTGTGCCAATTGGAAATAGAGAAATTCTGTATGAAAACATATATAAAATAATAAATGGTATTCAACAAATTACCGGGCATGAAAACTTCAGTATTTCTTATCTAAACGAAACAATGGTAAGTGCATTGACACCATCCAGCATTCGGGATGATGTGGCCACCTTGTATGCAGTTCTCGAAATGAATCCCTTTGTTGTCACTGATCCTTCAGGAGTCATTTATGCAAATCAGGATAGTGAATTCATAAACCCAGCCAATTACAGTGATGAATTCCTTACCGACCGTGCCGCTTTCCTGGAATGGAAGATTATTTATGGCAAGCTGGACGTGTCCGACCCGGGTATGACACCGGATCGAATTTACAAAGATGAAGCAACCGGTCTGGAACTGGGTGCCGTTGGTGGCAGCACTGATCTTCCAGATGGTGTAATAACATTCGGTCGCGATGTCGCCAGCGAAGTGGAGATACTAAGCGGGACAAATAATAGAGACCATATTTTCGGTCAACGCGGCAACGATATTCTTGTTGGGGGCAGGAGTACGGATTATCTCGAAGGTAATGAAGGTGACGATACGCTCTATCATAATGATAATCTGGATACCCTGGCTGATGATAATAATGTCGATCTGCTGCTCGGTGGTAATGGTCATGACATTTATTACGTTGGTTTGGGGGACAAGATTAAGGACAGTGATGGCGATGGTGAGATCCGCATTGGTGGACAGTCCATTTCACTTGATAATCTCACGCCTGTTGCGGAGGGTAGTGACCTCTTCACCAATAACGATCCTGACAATCCAGCGCGATTTAAACTCCTGCCGGACGGTACCCTGCAGATCCTGGGTAGTTATGTTGAGGTCCTTGATTTCACCAACGGCGACTTCGGTATCAACCTGGATGCGGGCGCACCCACACCGGATCTGAACCTCATCAATGGCACTGAATCAGGAGACACCTTATACGGTACAACCGCCGAGGATGAAATCTATGGCCTTGGCGGGGATGATCTCATCGACGGTAACGGTGGCAATGATGTGGTGTTTGGGGAGGCGGGGGAGGACATCATCATCACGGCGGACGGGAACGATGTCATCGAA
>MGXK01000144.1:2165-6094 GCA_001802375.1 Gammaproteobacteria bacterium RBG_16_51_14 | reverse complement strand
CATCGATGCCCTGTTTGGGGGTGCGGGCGATGATGTCCTGTTTGGCGATGGAGAGTACGTTGCGCTTGACCGTAACTGGCAGGTGACCGTTGACGATGCCTTACCTGCCGAACCGGGTGGTAAAACCATTGGTTTCAATACCTCCATCGCGGGTACGGCAGATTCTGCCGATGCTCAGGCGGATTTACTGGAGGGCGGTCTGGGTAACGACATCCTGCTCGGTGGCGGTGGCAACGATCAGCTCTTTGGCGGCGATGGTCAGGATGATATGGAAGGGGAAGCGGGGGATGATCGACTGGAAGGAGGCAGTGGCGATGATGCCCTGTTTGGTGACAGCTCGACCGATGACGCCATCATGGGCAATGACAATCTGCTCGGCGGTGATGGCAACGATAACCTTGCCGGCGGCCTGGGCGATGACCAACTGGACGGGGGAACGGGAGACGATTTGCTCTTCGGTGATTTATCTCCTGTCACGAGTGCCGGCGGTGCTGACACTATCGATGCGGGTGATGGCAACGACTGGGTCTTTGCCGGGGGCGGCGACGATACCGTGAGCGGCGGCCTGGGGCAAGATCAAATCAGTGGCAATGAGGGTATCGATTTCATCGATGGCGGGGCCGATGGTGATCGGCTGTTTGGCAATGCCGGCGCCGATACCCTGATTGGCGGTGATGGTAGCGATCAGATGGATGGTGGCGATGACAACGACACCCTGATGGGTGATGCCGGGGACGACACCCTGATTGGGGGTGCGGGTAATGACGTCATAGACGGTGGTATTGGTATTGATGCCATCGCAGGCGGCCTGGGCGATGATGAAATCCATGGGGGCGACGGCAACGATACCAATGTCCAGGGTAATGACGGCAATGACATCATCTTTGGCGATGCAGGTGATGATGTCCTCTATGGCCAGTCAGGCGACGATCAACTCATTGGCGGGACCGGGGATGACCAACTGGTCGGGGATGCAGGTAGTGATTATCTGCAAGGGGACATAGGCAATGATGCATTATTCGGCGGGGCCGATAATGACACCCTGGATGGCGGCGCCGGCGGCGATACCCTGCAGGGAGGTGATGGGGATGATACCCTCACTGGCGGCGCAGACCGTGATTTTCTCTATGGTGAAAACGGCAATGATGTTTTGAATGGCGGCAGTGGTGATGATCAACTGGTGGGTGATGTTGGCAATGACTCGCTTTCGGGCGGCGCAGGCGCCGATCTATTGTTTGGTGATGCCGGGTTTGACAGCCTCTCCGGCGGTGACGGCAATGATGATTTGCAGGGAGGAAGTGACAGTGATGCTCTCTCAGGTGGTGCCGGCGATGATCTGCTGGTAGGGAGCAGCGGCAATGATCAACTGGAAGGGAATACGGGAGATGATGAACTGGAGGGCGGAACCGGCGACGACATTTACCGGTTTAATCCGGGTGATGGCCATGATGTGATTTTCGAGAGCACCGATACACAAGGTGATGTTCTGATTTTTGGCAACGGCATTCTTTTATCCGATCTGAATTTCAGCATGCAAAACGGCTGGTTGGTTATCGAGCACAGCAACGGCACGGACAGCGTGACAATAGAAAACTGGTATGTCAACAACAGTTACCGGCTCAACCAAATTGTATTTTCCGATGGTACAGTGCTGACGGCGGATCAGGCGAGCCTGAGAGGATTGACGCATCTGGTCGGCACCAGTGGAAATGACAGTTTGTTTGGGGACAATCAAGGCCAGTTGATCGAAGGATTAGCGGGCGATGACTTTCTGGTTGGGAATGCCGGCAACGACACGCTGATTGGCGGTACGGGTAACGATATGATGTATGGCGGAGGCGGCGCAGATTTGTTCCTGCTGGAATCGGGTGATGGTATTGACCTCATTGAGGAAACTGGAGTGGTGGATGACATCGTCCGTTTTGGTCCGGGTATTTACAGACAAGATGTTTCGATAGAGCGCAAGGCAAATGATCTGGTATTCACGCATGGCAACGGGACGGACAAGCTGACGATCCTGAACTGGTATGACCCGACGACCATCTCCTACCGGCTTAAACAAGCCGAATTCACGGAAGGTAATATTGTCCTGGGTTCAGCGCAATTGAGCCTGCTGGGCACGGACATCGATCATACTTATCAATTCAATCCGGGCGATGGCGCTGTGGCCATTGAAGATTTCGGCGGTGAAGATGTGTTGACCTTCGGCGCCGGGATCATGCCGGGAAATCTCGAAATAAACCGGGTTAATAATGATCTGGTGTTCGTAAATACGAATAATGCTGATCGGGTGTCCATCGTGAACTGGTTTAACGATACCGCCATGCAGATCGAGACCATCCAGTTTACGGACAGCCCGGTGGTATACACCCCGGACGAACTGACGCAACCGTTTTTGACCATCACCGGCACCACGGGTAACGACCTGTTAGGCGGCGGCAACCTGGATGAAACCTTCTATGGCCTGGCGGGGATCGATGAGATCCATGCCGAAGGCGGCACGGATCAAATCACCGGCGGCACGGGCAATGATCTGTTGTTTGGCGGTGACGGTGGCGATACCTATTACTTTGCCAGGGGGGATGGCAATGATGTGATTGATGATACCTCCTTATCCAACAAGATTATTTTTGCCCCGGGACTGACCGCTGCGAATTTCGTACAGGCTGACCAGGGGGCCAATTTTGTGATCAGTTTCACCAATAGCCCCGAAACCATTACCTTGAAGAACCTGCAGGGCAGCACGGTCAACGGGAAATATATTTTCAAATTCACCCTGGAAGGTACGGCGCAGGCCGATGTAATCACCGGCAGCGATCTCGGTGAGCCCCGTTTTGGCGATGTCATTCTGGGGTATGCCGGTAATGATCAGTTATTCGGCCTGGGCGGACTGGATGAATTATTTGGCGGTGACGGCAATGACCGGCTTGACGGAGGCGCTGCGATTGATTTTTATTTTGGCGGTGCGGGTGATGATATTCTCGGAGGCGGCGTGGGAACGGTTGATTTTGCTGACGGACTGAATGAATATCATGGCGAGGCAGGTGATGATACCTTGCTTGGTACCGACGACAATGATCGTTATGTATTCAATCTCGGGGATGGTCACGACACGATTATCGAGGATCTCGGTTACCTGAATGGCTACAGTCACGATGATACCCTCATCTTTGGCGCGGGCATTACCACCCCGGCAATCACCGCGGATTTTACGGGTTCCGACCTGGTTATCAACATCAGCGCAACCGACACAGTCATCATCCGTCGCTGGCTCGATGGCGGCGGTTATTATGTTGATCACTTCAATTTTGCAGACGGTACCCGGATGACGAGCAGTGACATGACCAGGATCGCGCTTACCCAGTTGGGTACGGCGGGCGATGATGTTCTCAATGGTACACCTGACGTTACGGATACCCTGCTGGGTCTGGGTGGGAATGATGTGCTGAACGGCCTCAGCGGCGATGATGTGCTGGATGGCGGCCCCGGTAACGATATCCTGAACGGCGGCAGCGGCAACGATGACTATAGCTTTAACCGCGGCTATGGCCGTGATGTCATTGTTGATCCGGATGGGACGGACAAGCTCACTTTTGCGGCGGGCATCACCGCTGCCGATATTGAGATAGGCCGTGATGTAAACGCCCTCAAGCTGACGATTCGGGATTCCGGCGATAGTGTGATCATCAGCGACTATATCCTTGCGGGCAATCAGCGGATTGAACAATTTATTTTCCAGGACGGTAGCCGGCTGCCGGATCAACAAACCATCATCGATAGTTTGGTCAATATCGTTGGCACCAGTGGCGATGATGTACTGAACGGTTCGGATGGTTATGAAACCATGGATGGTCTGGATGGCAATGATGTATTAAACGGGTTTGGTTATCTTGATGTGCTGATCGGCGGGGCAGGCAACGACACCATGA
>MGXK01000144.1:333-2101 GCA_001802375.1 Gammaproteobacteria bacterium RBG_16_51_14 | reverse complement strand
GGATCACATCAACGATAACAGCGGTCAGAATGTCGTTACCTTCGGTCCCGGTATTGATGCAGGCGCCCTGTCCTTGCAGGTAACCTGGTTCGCCGGCAATCATGTGATGGAGGTTGGTTACAATCCGGTAGCGACCCTCGACAAGCTGCAGATCGATGCCGGACTTGAAACCGGGGTTCAGTCATTTACATTCACAAACGGGACACAACTGTCACGTGATGATCTATTGCAGCTAATTGCATCGAGAGATGGATCGATCATACACAATGCACAATCCAGCTTTACCTTTGTTACTGTGACTGGCACGGATATCAATGACACGATCAATGCCAGCGATGGCGCGGATGTTCTGGCGGGGATGGGTGGCAACGATATCATCCATGGCAATGGTGGTAATGACATTATCACCGGTGGCATGGGTAATGACACCCTGATTGGCGGTATCAGCAAAGACATTTATTATTTCGGACGGGGGGATGGGCATGACATTATCCAGGAGAGTGATACTCCCGGGGGTAATGATGTGGTCCGGTTTAATCAGGATATTGTTTTCGCCGATGTGCAGGTGCAATTGAATCGCAGGGACCTGGTGTTTACCCTGAAGGACAGTGGGGACAGCGTGACCCTGAAGTCGTGGGGCGGCAGGAACCCCTATCCGATCACAGTCGAATTCGGTGACGGGACATCACTGATATCGGCTGATCTTGATGTGAATTTCAAGACCGGTGATAGTGGCAATGATACAGTGCGAGGCTCCAGGTTGAATGACTACCTGTATGGTTTGGGCGGCGATGATCGGGTTCTCGCCAAGGATGGCAAGGATGTCATCGATGGCGGGGCGGGCAACGACACGCTGGAAGGTGGTGGTGGCGATGACACTTATCAATTTACCTCCGGCTGGGGCAATGACACCCTGATTGAAAATGACGCCACACCGGGCAATACCGATACGGTCGCTTTTGGCTCCGGGATGGTGCCGGCAGATCTCCAGTTCGAGCGGTGGGTGGATGATTTGCGCGTGAGCCGGATCGGTACGTCCGACAAGATAGATATCCGGAACTGGTATCAGGGCAGCCAATATCAGACCGAGGTGTTCCAGATGAGTGACGGCAGTATCTTGCTGAATACGCAAGTCGACCAACTCATTCAGGCAATGGCGGTGTTCAGTGCAGACACGGGACTGGACTGGGCCAGCGCGGTCCAACAGCGACCGGAAGAGGTGGAAACCCTGTTGGCGGCCTCCTGGCAGCCGGCTGCTTGAACAGAGACCCGGGGGGAAGGTATATTTTCCCCTGAACAGGCAATGCCCCGTGGTCTTGCCATGGGGTCATTGCCTGCAACCCGCCGTTGCAGCCTGTTTTCAATCTTCTCCTGCTCTATACTTGCGTACAGGAGGTGGCAATCATGAGTCTGATCATTACTTCATCCGCATTTAGTCACGAGGGGAGCATCCCTGCCCGCTATACATGCGATGGGGAAGACATCTCACCGGAACTCCTGTGGACCAATGTGCCTGATGGTGCACGTAGCCTGGTCCTGATCGTCGATGATCCGGATGCTCCCGATCCGGCCGCACCCAGGATGACCTGGGTGCACTGGGTGTTATATAACCTGCCGACGGATGCAACCGGGTTGGCGGAAGGGATTGCATCCTATGACCTGCCGGAGGGTACCCGGGAGGGAGTAAACGACTGGAAGCGTAACGGCTATGGAGGACCATGCCCCCCGGTCGGTCGCCACCGGTATTTTCATAAACTCTATGCGCTGG
>MGXK01000144.1:0-278 GCA_001802375.1 Gammaproteobacteria bacterium RBG_16_51_14 | reverse complement strand
ACAGGCGGTATTGATGGGGATGTATCAGCACTGAAAATTCGTTAATTGTCATTGGTCACTAGAACCTATCTCAAAATTGCTGTGCTTGCCGATACGGCGTTAAAAAAGGGCTCAAAATGCTCATTTACTCCCGTGTAAACTGCGCTTTCTACTCCGGGCTTCCTGCCCTTCGCCCTTCGGGCCAGCTTCGCTGTTCAAAATCGTTGACGAATAACCTCCCTGTGATTCGCCGTCCCGGCATCCCTTCGGGATGTCCAATTTCATTCCCGATGAAATTG
>MGXK01000143.1:11309-11745 GCA_001802375.1 Gammaproteobacteria bacterium RBG_16_51_14 | reverse complement strand
GGAACATTCATCTTGACCACCTTGATAAAGTTATAGCCCATTCCCGCATGGCAGCCATTACAACTGCTAATCACGGTCGCATACGCCTTCTCGAAACCCTTTATATCCTTGGCTTGAATAGCCTTATTGACAGAGGTAAATGCGCCTTCATAGAAGCCTTGCCACGCCTTGTATTCATCCGGCTTCGTCACCTTGGCCGGGTTCAAGGCACCGTTCATGTACTTCGACATATACGCGGCGAGCGCCCAATTGCCGCCTTTTGCTGCAAAGTATATATTTTGGAAGCGATCACCGATTTCCCGCATTGGAATGGCGAATTTCGGCAGCGCATTCTTGATTTCATCGATCTGCTTCTGCGTATCAGTATCGGCTGCGGCGGCAATGCCTCCGGTTATGGCGAATAAGACGCCGGCCAGCAAAACTTTGTCTTTCTTGG
>MGXK01000143.1:10806-11240 GCA_001802375.1 Gammaproteobacteria bacterium RBG_16_51_14 | reverse complement strand
ACATCAGCCTCCGTGTGCACAAACCCTGTTCTTCCCCTCCCTCTTGGCCGTGTAAAGGGCATCATCGGCCTTTTTTACAAGGTCATTCATCTCTTTTGTGTCCGCAGGATATGAAGAGACACCTATGCTCACCGTTACGTTATGGGGTACATCTCCTTCTCCATCACTGAACTTCTGCGCCTCTATTGCGCGCCTGATATTTTCAGCGGCCACAATGGCTCCTTTTTTATCTGTCTCCGCAAGGATAACGGCAAACTCCTCGCCGCCGTATCTGGCTGCTATGTCGATACCCCTGACACTCTCGCGGATAGCGGCGGAACACCTCCTCAAGACCTCATCCCCCTTGGGGTGGCCGTATTTGTCGTTATATTTTTTGAAATTGTCCACATCGAGTATCAGGACGGATAGCGGAGAATTGGCCCTTGCGGCCCGGT
>MGXK01000143.1:10564-10763 GCA_001802375.1 Gammaproteobacteria bacterium RBG_16_51_14 | reverse complement strand
AGGCCGGTGAGGCCGTCGGTAATGGCTTCCTTCTCCAATCTGCTCGTTTTGTCGAGGAGACTATCGGCCATCATGTTGAAATCCACTGCAAGTTCCTGTAGTTCATCGGCGGTGCCTATATGTATCCTGTGCCCGAGATTGCCCTCCGCTATTTGCGTCGCTCCTGTCTGGAGGGCATGTAACGGCCTTATCAGGATTC
>MGXK01000143.1:8725-10556 GCA_001802375.1 Gammaproteobacteria bacterium RBG_16_51_14 | reverse complement strand
GTATATCTGATAAAGGCGAAACCGGCCACCGACAGGAGGAACAGGACAATCCTGAGCATTTCGAAGTTGTTTATATTCTGTGCCACCGCTTCCCTGTTTTTGTCTATTTCTTCCTGATGCATCTCCACGAGGCTGTCAAGGAGTGTCTTTATTTCGTCGAGGTCACTGACCTTTAAACCATCCTCCCGGCTGGCCTGCCGGTCAAGGATGAGAGCGATCTTGTCGATCTTCTCCATCTCCACGGTCTCGCCCTCGTCGCGGTGCAGCGATCTTATTTCGCCAATGACCACACCGAGTTCCCGCAGGTATTCATCCGCAACGGTGCGCTTATCGGCAGAAAGGGAAGGACTCAGCGAGGCGCTGTAGAGCCTGTCGAAGGTGCGCAAGAGGTAAGCGTTATCCCTCTGCTCCGAGGAGAGTCTTACGGTCTCCTCATAAGATTTGCCGATGACGTTTATGGAGATATATCCCGTAAAGGCCAGGATAAAGAACATGACAAAGAATGCGCTCAGGACTCCCAGAAGCCTCTGTGATATCCGGAGCGCCATCGCCCTGATCAGGAGGTAGGCGATAAATAATGCCGCAGCGGTTCTGAATAGCTGGATTGGAGCGCCGGTAAAGGCAAAAAATGACTCATTGTTGATATAGGGCGACAACAGGAACTGACCCTTTGGGACAACGAGTCCCGCCAATACGCCATAAGCGACAAAGGTGTACCCGCACCACCTGAAATACCCGTCATAGCCAACCGGGAGGATATTTTCGTAATGGTTGTGCGACAGTTTATAAAGCCCTACACCGGCAATAACCGTGGCTGGAAAACACAAGAGGTTTCTGAACACGATTTCCAGCTCTTTTGTCTCCGGTAGGCCATTCCAGAAATAGGCAGGAATAACCAGAAAGAACAGCATGGCGGCGAGTCCGATAAAGAGCCTGCTGGCTTTTGCCGATATCTGCCCCACGTCCTGGTTTAGCCTGAGACCAAAGACGAACAGGAAGAGGAAAGAAGACGCGAGCAGGGCGAGCCGTATGTAAGAGAATTGGGCGCTCGGGTCTTGACCATGCACGAGCCGCGTGTATTGCAGGTACATATCCATCCACTCGACTATCGCGTGGGCGAGAGCGAACAGCATGAGGTAGCTGAAAGCGGCAGCAAGCCCAGTCGTCCTCAGCGTCCTGAAGCTGAACAGGATGGACAGGAAT
This sequence comes from Gammaproteobacteria bacterium RBG_16_51_14, assembly GCA_001802375.1. GTDB lineage: Bacteria > Pseudomonadota > Gammaproteobacteria > Eutrophobiales > Eutrophobiaceae > RBG-16-51-14. The sequence continues at coordinate 9,353 of MGXK01000143.1, read as the reverse complement.
AAGTAGAAGAAGCTGCAGCCATAGATGACAAAAATGGCTACAAGGTTCTTTTCAAAAAATGTGGAGTAATCCAAGCCGAATATCATGGGCAGTAACTTTCTATAGGTTGACCCCGGATGCGTATATGCGCCGGTGCATATGCCAAGCTGGGATTCGCATTGCTTACCCCATCAGCCACGTTTCGGGATGACCTGAATCCGATAGCCCAGCCTGGTCTCAAGTGACTCAGCCCCTTATCCCCAACCTTCCCCCGGTCGGGGGAAGGGACAATACCTCCTGCCACCGCCTTGCTCTTGTTAGGAGAGGATGAAGAGCGTAGCGATGGCCGAGATGCAATACCGATATACAACGAAAATTTTGGGATGCCCACCCTTGTTTCATCCCGGATTGTCCAATAGAACTTCCTTCAATTATAGGAGCACGCCCTGCGTGCGATTGTTCTTTCGATTCGCGAGCAGGGCTCGCTCCTACGCGGAATTTCCCGGCTAATGGATTTTTTGGGTTCATAGCAGACCGACAATCAGCCCCATGGCTACAAGAGAAAGCATGATTGCCACTATTGTTTGAATGCCATGCATGGTCAACTTCTTGATGTAGCGATTACCGAGAAACGCGCCCGCAAACGCTG
>MGXK01000143.1:7383-8655 GCA_001802375.1 Gammaproteobacteria bacterium RBG_16_51_14 | reverse complement strand
GATATATCGATCAGGCAGGCGATTACTACGCCGGTTGCCACAAATGCCTCCTTGGATAATCCGGCCTTTACCAGAAACGCTGAACGAAGCGCGCCCTGCATCCCGGACAGCCCGCCAAAAAATCCGCTAAGCGCGCCACCCAAGGGCAGAAATTTTTGTCCAAATGACACTTCACGCAGGCGTGGAAGCCATTCGGCAAGCACGAAGGCAAGCAACACAAGACCCACTACCAGATTGACTGGGGAAACTTCCAGTCGCCGATAAAATGCCGTGTACGTGATCAGCGGCTCCATATCGGAAAGCTGGAGAAGTAACCATGCTCCAAGAAATGAAAATGCAATCGCCGGGATACCGAAGCGCAGAAGGACGCGCCGGTTCGTATGGCGCCCAACCAGGCCAAGCTTGAACAAGCCGTTAAGAAAATGGACGATCGCTGTTAACGAAATAGCCTGCTCCAACGGAAAGAACAATGCAAAGGCAGGCAACAATAACGTACCCAATCCAAAGCCGGAGAAGAAGGTGAGGCCTGACGCCATAAAGGCTACGATACAAATTACAAGATAGCTCAAAAGCATTTCTATTCGCCTGACTCCGCATAGACACACATAAAGCACATCATTCAGTCAATGCGTATCTGTCCATTTTCGTTGAGTGAAAATGCCGCTCAAATTCCCTCTCCCGCAGGCGGGAGTGCCAGGTGGAGGGGCGTTGAGCAGAAATTACTTTGTTGCATCGCATATGCCATCGTCCACAAACCTTCCCCCAATCGGGGGAAGGGACAATTGCCTCCGGCCACCGCATTACTCCTGAGCAGGGAGGTTAGGGAGAATAGCGATGGCCGGGGCGATGGTGCCCATATACTGCCTAAAATTTATTTTCGTAGCGTAGCCTCTTCGATCAATACCTTATATGAATAACCCGATCCCAGATCCTGGTCGACATGCACGACACCTTTCACAACCACGACATCCCCGACCTTGGCCTGATCCTTGGTGGTCACAATCAAATCATGGGTATTGTCCGAGGCCGAGCCGGATCCATCACGCAAATGGATCCAGTTCTTGTTGAGTATCTCCGGTGTGAACTTCACAACCTTGCCACGGATCAGAACAATTTTGTTTTTAAGCTCGATCCTTTTGGTAATGACTTCCGCAACGGTTCGCGCATCCGGGCCACTGGCCTTCGGAACCTTGATATCCCCCAGGTCAACCGGTGCAGCGCTGATCGGCATGTGGCCTGGTGGCAAGGCAACAGCCGGTTTGACGGCACCGG
>MGXK01000143.1:4672-7312 GCA_001802375.1 Gammaproteobacteria bacterium RBG_16_51_14 | reverse complement strand
CTTGATTTTTAGAAAAGTGGTCAGCCATATAAGCAGCGACTTGGCTGGCGTTAACCAATGACTAGGCCGTCGTTTTTGACGGCCTAGTCAGATGGCTAAGCAAAGCTTTGGGGCGGCTTATGACCCAGCAAAAAACGATGGGCCAGTGATTATTGCACCCATACCGGGTTATTTGACCTTTGAATTAGAATTAATCTTCCGCATCCTTGGGCAATTCGTGCGCTATGCCCTTGTGGCAGTCGATGCATGTTTTCCCGGAATCTGCTTTTGCGGCCATCGTGTGTTTTTTCACCGCTGCCGGATCCTGTATCTCGGAACTCATGCCTTCATATGTGTGGCAACCGCGGCAGGTGCTGGAATCAGAGGCTTTCATCCTGGCCCACTCGCGCTCCGCCATTTCCCCCCGATGAGCCTCGAATTTCTCAGGCGTATCGACTTTTCCGGTGAGATGCCCCCACACGTCATGCCGCGCCTCAAATTTGCGCAGCATCTTGGGTATGAATTCCTTGGGCACATGGCAATCGGGGCAGGTGGCCCGCACCCCGGTACGATTGGAATAGTGAATGGTCTTCTTGTATTCCTCGTAATTACCCTTCATTTCATGGCAGCCAATACAGAATGCTTCCGTGTTGGTTGCACTCAGAACGGTATTGAATCCGCCCAAGAAAATGACGCCCGCTATAAAGCCGCCTCCCAGCAGGGTCAATAGCGAAAAACGGGCGCTCGGGCGGCAAAAAAACTGGCAAAGTTTTTTCAATATACCTGGCTTCCCTGATTTATCTGCTGCAACGGGATCCGACATGCTTTCATTTCCTCATGGTAAGTTTTATTTTTCCGGTTATCCGCATAACCGGAACAGAGCCCGGCCTACTGCAAGCTGGCGTAATAATGAAGAACCGCCTCGACTTCATCCTTGCTGAGTGCTTTGAGTTTCGGTTCCATCTTCTTGTGCATCGGCCGCTTGCCGGCAAGGAAGAACTCCGTCTGTTCCTTCAGATAATGTGTCTTCTGGCCTGCCAGGATGCCCGCGTCGTCATCCGCCAGGCTGGCGGCTTCGGAATGGCATTTTTCGCAGCTCTTGTCGTGAATGCCCTTGCCCTTGGCGGCCAAGGCGGCATCAAATTTCTGCGCGGTGCGCACAAACTTCTTCCCGGCAAAATGCTGCGCCACCTGCTTGATGTCGTCGTCGCTCAGGTCCTTGACCACTTGGCACATGTCGGACTTGGTGCCTTTCTTGTCGCCGGAGCGTATCTTGGTCTCGACGCAGGGGCGTTCCTTCTTCTTGTAATGCTCCATGGTGATGGCGAAATACTTGACGGACAAACCGCCGATGTTCGGCACATCGCTCTCGGCATTGGCGCCATCCTTGCCATGGCAGTTCGCACAGCTTTCGGCAAGCTTGTTCACGTCGGCAGCATGTGCGCCAGTTGCCACGGCAAGCCCGAACAGCATGCTGCCCGCCAGCAATACGTAACCCATTTTTCGTTTCATGGAACTCTCCTCATTTTCAAAATGTAAAAAACCCGGTACTAACCGCCATCACTCGCACTCATTCCATCTCCAAATCAGAAGTGGAATATCGTAGGGTGCATGCACCCTATATAGTTATCGTCGTTTTGGAAGGGAAAGGGATAAATACTCCCGCCACGACTGTAACGCACCAGCAGGCAACCGGGTGTACACAATACCGGGGCCTTTCGACCCCGGTGATGACATGGCCGCTGTTTGACGGTTACTTGAAGCTATAGGTCAGCGAAGCTCCGATCACATTCACCCGGTAGTCCGGGCTGGTCTGGTTGGTGTTGATAAAATTAGTGGGAGCCACGGCAATCGTCTGGCCATCCCATGCCCAGTCGACGGAGTTGTATTGCTCATAGGCGTATTTCACGTTGAGCGTGAGATCCTTCTGCACCTTGTATTTGCCGAACAGTTCCAGCCGGCTGAGCCGGGAAACCGTATCCGGCATGGGTTTAAGAGTAGCGGCAACGGAAGTGCCGAGGCTGCTGAAACCGGTCGAGCCGACCGTGGCGGCGTGCGTCAAATTGCCGCCCCAGTCCAGGCTGTCGTCCTGTTTCACCTTGAAGCCCAACCCCAGGGTCAGCGAACGGTCGGCGCGGGAAATCACGCCTCCCCACTGATTGAAGAACGCCTGGGTATTCAACTGTCTGCCGAGGCGATCGGTTTTGGTATCGCTGCTCCTCTGATCGGTTTGGGAATCCTCGAAGGTAGCAAAGAAAATCCCGTTCACCGCCTCGGTTGCGGCCCAGTTGGCGTCGAAGTTGGCAGACCAGCCGGTCGCCTTGGTCAGGCCGTAGCCGATTTCGGCTTCCGGATATTTTTCCTTGTAGTAGCTGCCGCCGATTTGCAGGTCGAGCTTTTCGCTGGGCGCGAAATTGGCGTACGCGCGCAGCTTGTCGCGCTTGCGGTCGGTCAGGAAAAACTTCCGCAAGGCCGGCGTATCGAGATACGGGGTGGTCGCTGCGGTTGCCGATGCCGCTCCCGTACAAGCCGTCACGACGCCATTATATGAAAATGAGTTTCCGGTAGCACACAGGCTCGCAAGGTAGGTTGCGCTAAACGTGGACGCTGCCGGAGCCATGCCGTCATAGGCCGAGGCATTCCGGTTCGAGTAGGCGTAGG
>MGXK01000143.1:852-4607 GCA_001802375.1 Gammaproteobacteria bacterium RBG_16_51_14 | reverse complement strand
TGCGTGATCTTGTCGTAGTCGTAGCCCAGCATGAGCTTGGTGGCTGCCGACAGGTGGTAGTCGATATCCGCATACAACTGCTGCTGGGTCTTGCTGAGCGGCGTGTTCTTTCTTATGTTCAACCCCGGGAATGCACCGGTGGCCGGATCAAATGCCGCGAGGCTGGTGTTATCCGCAATATAAGAAGTATACGTATTAACCGGAGTGCGGTTATCGCGATCGTCATACTTGTAGCCGGCGGTGAAATTAAGCTCGTGCGTCAACTCCGAGTTCAGCTTGATATCCGCATGCGTGGTATCGATCCTGCCGTTGAGCGAGGTTGTCGCGGGCATGGTGTTGAGCGTGGAGTAAGGCAGGAATGCCTCGTTCTGCGTCGCGCGGCCGAGGCTCAGGTTGCCGGTCAGGCGCGTCTCCTTGCTGAGGGTATAGCCGCCCGAAGCCTTGATCCGGTGGAACTGGTTGTCGGGCATCGGCGCGTGCCGGCCGGTAAGCGCATTACCACCGCCGGTGGACAGGGCGTTGTAATACAGGTTATCCCAAACGAGCGGCTGGCTGGCGCTATCGAATAATGAAGCGTGATAACCGAACTGCATTTGCAGTTTCTCGTCGGCATAACGCGCCAGGACATCGAACAGGTCGGTGGTGTAATCGATCGGCTCGGGCGCGAGCGAGGTGCCCCGGTTCTCGGTGAGGTTTATGGTTTGTATCGCCGCTGCGGTAAGCTGGGTACCGTCCTTTTTCTCGCGCTTGTATTTCATCGCGACATCCCAGCCGCCGGTGAGCTGCTTGGTCAAACCGAGTCCCATCGCCTTGCGCTGGGTCTCGACGTTGAAGCGCTTCATATTGGCCGCAAGGTCGGTCATGGTGGCGGTGGAGATATTGGTACCGGCGCCGGGCGCCGGGGTAATCGTCCAGGGTACCGGCTTGGTCAGGTATGAGGAACCCATTCCGGTATAAGGCGTCTGGTAAGTGTCGCTGTGCAGCTTCGATAACTCGTCGTATTCGAAGCTTAAGCCGTAGTTACCCTGCTCACCCGCCTTGATGCCGAAATCGCGGGAGCCGCTCAATCCCAGATTGCGCCCGATGAGTTCCAGATAGCTGGCGTTGTTGTCGCCACGGGTATTCATCCGGACGTTGCCGATCAGGTGGGCGCCGGATTTCTCCAGCCCCCTGCCATAATCGCCGAACTTGAAGCTGCCGTCCGATACATGGCCGACCCCCACTTCGATTTCGCTGCTCGGGCGGGTCAGGCTGAGCAGGTCATCATCTTCCGCCTGCGCGGCCAGCGGGACGGAAAATCCGATCGCCGCGATGGAAGCCGCCAGAACGGTGCGGCTGAAGCGCTTTTCAATTGTATGTTTTGTATGTTTCATTTTATGTTCTCCCTTGATCTATCGAGCGAAGGCTGCGCCGGATGGGTGATTGCTCCCATGAATCCGGGCATGGCAATTCACGCAGGCTTTACCTACTGTCGGAACTGTTGCGCGCCCCGTTCCCCCCGGCAGAGCCGCGCCCAAATCCCGGCCTTCGCGAATACCTTCAGCCTGATGGAATCTTATGTGGCACGATGAGCACAGATAGGGAGGGCGGTTCTTCAGCAGTGCGGCGTTGCTGGAGCCATGCGGTGTATGGCAATTGGTGCAACTGTCGCTGACCGGCGCATGCTCCCACAGGAACGGGCCGCGCTTCTCGGTATGGCAGGTGAAGCAGGTCTCATTCACCGTGTCCTCCAGCAGCAGCTTTGGACCGCTGGAGCCATGCGGGTTGTGGCAGCTTGAACAGACGATCTTGCCTTCCGGTATCGGGTGATGCGATGAACGATTCGACTGGGCGCGCTGCTCCTTGTGGCAGGAGAAACAGGTTTCGGTCTGGGTCGCCTTCTCTCTTACCTTGTCGTGCTGGTTGTGCACCGTGTGGCAGGTGGTGCAGGCCAGCCCCTGGCCTTCATGCCGGCTGCCGGCCCATTGCATGCGGGCGCTGCCTTTATGGCAACTCAGGCAGGCCTCGTTGCGCGATTTAGTCGGTGTGGCCGATTTTTTGTCAAAGGTGCGATCCGGCAAAGGACGGTTGCCGCCCTTGTGGTTGGCATGAGTGTCGCTCGCGCCGTGGCAGTTGGTGCAGGTCGGCGTGCGGCTGTCGCCCGTCGCGCCGTGGCGCGTCTTGCCGATGGCCATCACGCTCTTTTCGTCCTGGTCGTGGCAGCTCGTGCACTTTGCATCGCCCTTGAGAACGAGGTCCTTGTTATCTGCGGCCTGAGCCGTTACTGCGACACCCAGCGCCAAAGCCATACCAAACAGCATGGCGGCAAAGGAATGCCTTGGATATTTCTGTTTCATCACGTAATCCTCTCCTGATATTGTTATTTCGGTACTGCTGCGCCGATCCCCGGAAATACTGGTGCAGCGGCCTCGCCCCAACACGTTCCCAACCGTATAGAACCGCAGCCCCCGATTCCTTGCGGATCCGGAATGCCTGAAGTTGCTATGGGTCGCAATGATGGTTCATGCGCCCTGTCAGTTTGGTGATATGTGCATTACAAATATGTAATTTCTCGGGCTTTCTTGTCGTAGTACACTGCACACCCATCTCGTAACAGCGAGGCAAGACATGAAAATCCTGATCATCGAAGACGAACCCAAAACGGGAAAATTCCTCAAGAAAGGACTGACCGAGGCTGGCTTCGTGGCCGATGTCGCGGCAGACGGGCGAGACGGGCTGCATCTGGCGCTGACGGAAAGTTACGATCTCGTCGTCCTCGACGTGATGCTGCCCGGGATCGATGGCTGGGGAGTCCTGCGCGAAATGCGGCGCGCCGGCAAACAGGTGCCCGTCCTATTCCTGACGGCGCGCGATCAGGTGGATGACCGTGTCAAGGGTCTGGAGCTTGGCGCCGATGACTATCTCGTAAAACCCTTCGCCTTCTCCGAGTTGCTGGCACGGGTGCGCACCCTCCTGCGCCGGGGAAATGCCGGACAGGTACTCGAAATTACCAAAGTCGCCGATCTGGAGCTCGATCTCCCGCGCCACCGCGTCGTGCGGGCCGGCAAGCGGATCGCCCTTACCGTCAAGGAGTTCGCGCTGCTCGAGCTGCTGATGCGGCGGCAGGGGGAAGTGCTGCCGCGCTCGTTGATTGCGTCACAGATATGGGACATGAACTTCGACAGCGACACGAATGTCATCGATGTCGCGGTGCGCCGCTTGCGCGCCAAAATCGACGACGGTTTTGACGTCAAACTCATCCGCACCGTGCGCGGCATGGGTTACATGCTGGAAGCGCCCGAACCATGAAAAACCCCATCTCCCTGACGGCGCGCATCAGCCTGCAATTCGCCGGCACGGCGGCCTGCGTTCTGTTCGCCGCCGGGTTGGTGTTCGAGCGCGTGGGCGAAAACCAGCTTCAGGAACACTACCGGATGGAGCTGGACGGCAAGATGGAGTTAGTCAGCAGCGCGCTCGGAAGCATCCCCTCATCCACCCCTATATCCGTGATGCGGGTACGGTTGCGCGAGGCGATCGTAATCAGTCATCCGGGAATTACGATCACGGTAGCTGCGGGCGATGGAACCGTGCTGTTTTCGGTCGGCAAGGCGGAAGTTGTAAAGCATCTGATCGAAGGCACCGAAATCGGCAAACCAACGCCGGTGATTTGGGCGCTCGATCATCGTACCTACCGCATCCGCGCCAGACACCTTGCGCTCGGTATGCCTGCGAGCCAGCCGGCTAACGTGGCAATCGCGCTCGACATTACCGAAGAA
>MGXK01000143.1:0-747 GCA_001802375.1 Gammaproteobacteria bacterium RBG_16_51_14 | reverse complement strand
TGCGCCGCTGCACGATATGTCGGCGACGGTGGCGAACGTGTCGGCCCAGCAACTCGACAAGCCGCTGCCGACGGCAGGCGTGCCGCGCGAACTGCAAGAACTGGTTTCCGCCTTCAACAGGATGCTGGCGCAGCTCCACGATTCGTTCCGGCGGCTTTCGGAGTTTTCATCGGACATTGCCCACGAACTGCGCACGCCGATCAACAACATGATGATGCAGACGCAGGTTACCTTGAGCCATGAACGCGACACCGTGGATTACCGCGCCAATTTACAGTCCAACCTGGAAGAGCTCGAACGTATGTCGCGCATGGTATCGGACATGCTTTTCCTCGCCAAGGCCGACAACAGCCTGGTCGCCCCGAACCGGGAGGCGATCGATCTGCAAGCGGAAGTGGCAAAGTTGTTTGATTTCTACGAAGCCCTTGCAAGCGCGCGCCATATTCATCTGATCCAGAGCGGGGCGGCAACGGTTTGCGCCGACCGGCTGATGATCCAGCGCGCCCTGTCCAATGTGCTGTCGAACGCTATCCGCTTCACGCCGGAAGGAATGGCGATCGAGGTGACCATCGAAGAGAACGCGGATCAAGCCATGATCGCCATTGAGAATCCGGGACCGGAAATTCCTGCCGAACATCTGCCCAGGATTTTTGAACGCCTCTACCGCGTCGATGTCGCACGCCGCGAGGGGAACACCGAAAACACGGGTCTGGGGTTGGCGATCACCAAGTCCATCGTCGAGATGCA
>MGXK01000142.1:13470-14168 GCA_001802375.1 Gammaproteobacteria bacterium RBG_16_51_14 | reverse complement strand
TGGATAAATCAGCGATTTCTTAGTCTTGTTGCTGATGCAATTCCTGACATGAATAATGAATAATAGTCATTCGACCAAACCAGCCAAAAATTGCTGGCATTGCTGCTATCCCAGCCAATGTGTGTCCGGCTTCCTGATTAACTGGATTCTGCCTGCGCCAAAATACAAATATAATTAGCTAACTTATTTTATGAAAATAAAACAATATCACTGGCACCACTTCTTTGGTGGTGTGGCCACGCTCCTTCTCCTCGTTCAAGTTCTTTCCGGCTCGGTTTTGACGTTGTTTTATATACCCGGCCTGAAAGAAGCGTATCCCAGCGTACAATATCTCTACAATGAACTTGTCGCAGTAGCCTGGATAAGGGATACCCACCGCTGGGCATCACTATTCCTGCTCGTTGCAGTAATCATGCACTTTATAAGGAGCTTCTTGAGGAAAGATTATCTCAACCGGGACAGCAAGACATTGTGGCTGACCGGCATCCTGCTCTTCCTGCCCTTGTTGGGGTTTTTGTTAACCGGCTTCATCTTGCCATGGGAATGGAGAGGGTACTGGTTTATGGAGATGGTGCCTAATTACGCGAATGAAATCCCCTTGATCGGCCCTTCGTTAAGTGATTTCCTCCTCGATGCATTTACCCTTAATCGGGCGCTGGTAGTGCACATTTGTATTCTTCCTGCCATCACGTTAGTGT
>MGXK01000142.1:10883-13359 GCA_001802375.1 Gammaproteobacteria bacterium RBG_16_51_14 | reverse complement strand
CCTGCCGATGCCCTCCCAGGATCCTGCGATAATACCGATGCCATTGGAGGGTGAAAATATCCCGACTGCAGAGTGGTTCATTCTCATCTTCTATGTGCCCTATTTGTATTTTAAAGGGTTTATGGCGACATTATTCGGCTTCTATATTCCATTGATCATTTTTCTGGTTTTGGCGATGTTCCCTTATTTTCTTGGGACAAGGAAGGATAAGCGTGACAAAGATATCCAGCAAAAAACCCCTTCCGTCGAGAAAACTGGTGCATTTGCAAACATGATGGCGCCTATTCGAAAATACTTGGGGGTGAGACTTTATACAAAAACGGTGGGATTTTTGACCGTTGCCTTGGTAGCAATGGCCTTGTTCGGTCCGCTTTTTGCTGTTTCCCATGCATCACCAACCATGGGCTGCAACTCATGCCACAATTCCAGCATGGGAGATCGGTTGGGACTGCCTCCACCCACGTTCAAGGATAGGGTAAAGAATCCCACCCTTAAAGATAATACGTTTATGGTGGAACACTGGTTTTATCCGCAGGTGGTTTGGTAGACACGACCGTTCCGGTCGTGGCAGCAAGCTATGGCGGGTTTAACGGAGCAAAATAACGGTCGCAAATATTTAATAATCTGTAGATCAAGAGTATTTTTAATCGATAAAACGGGAGATTGCTTTGATCCTGAAGTGTAAAAAAGAGTTCTATGTCCGTATATTGCTGGTTCTCGCTATCGCGTTAACCGGTTGTAGCGGTTCTGGTGACACTCAACCTGACGAAGATCCTGAAGCAGTCACAAAACGGTTCTATGAGCTAATCTCGGCGGCGAAGATGGAAGGCGGCACCACGACCGCCAGCGAAGCGTATAAGATGGTCGATACCAAGGTTTCCAATTTGAACGTGAACCAGTTCCTGGAGATTATCAAACGCTATCCGGAAAAATTTGCGGTGGACGTAGGCAAAGCCGAGATCAAAGGGACTCAAGCCTTGGTCCAGATAAGCTATAAGATGCCCTCCAGTTTTGGTGGCGAATATACGGTGCAAGAGGTAATACCCCTTAATGTTGACCCCGCCACCAACACATGGAAGATTGATTTTACCGGCGACAGCTATGGTATGCAAAAGGATGAGGCAATCGCGGCGAGCAAGTCTGAAGCTCCTCCGCCGGTTAAATCTGAAGTTCCATTACAGGAGGGTAAGTAACGATGAGCGCTCCCAAAGTTGCCGAGTGGGTAAGGAAACAAATCAGGTTGAAAAAAGGGCAAGCGGTACCCTCGCACGTAAATTTCTTTTACTGTTTTGGCGGCATTTCGCTTTTTCTCATCCTCACCCAGTTAATCTCGGGTGTGTTTATGCTTTTTTTCTATACGCCCGAACCAACCCAGGCGTTGCAAAGCATTGCGCATTTAAGCAATGAGGTGCCCTTGGGATGGCTGTTCAGAAACATGCACCGGTGGATATCTGCACTGCTGCTGGCAACCGTATTTTCTCACATGGTCATTGTGTTCTATTTGAAAGCCTACCAGAGCCCCAGGCAGTTTACCTGGTTGACCGGTGTTTCCCAGTTGCTCATGGTGTTTCTCATGCTGGTAACCGGGGTTATTCTCCCGTGGGATTGGCGCTCCTACTGGTCTTTTGCGATATGGATGGATTACATTGGCACATGGACGGTTGGGGGAGAATCCATCAAGGCAATCATACTTGATACCTTTACCCTGGATGCGGCGTATTACATCCATATCCTGCTGATTCCGTTGGTTCTTGCTACCCTGTTGTTTTTTCACTTCAAAATGATAAGGCGGTTTGGAATATCAGAACCTCTATAACTACAAGGTCTCTAAATCATGACAGCCAAAAAAAAAGAAATCATCGTGGCGGCCAAGTACGCCCCTCCCTATCCACAATCGTTTTATGCTTTCTGGCCGAAACATGCGATAAAGGCCGGCGCGCTGATATCGGCTATATTTTTGGCATTGTTGTTGCTGTCTTATTTTATACAGGTACCCATGGATCCCGCTTTACCACCCATGCCGGATGAGGGTTTCCACGTACCCTCCCCGGAATGGTATCTGGTGTTTCTGTTTCAGCCTTTTTGGTATCTGACCGGGGATAACGCCAAATGGTTACCAGTTGTCACGTTCTGGCTTCCGCTCCTGGCAGCGGTTTTTCTGTTTCTGGTACCCGTTATTTTTCGAAAACGCAGCAAAACTCGTTTTGGATTCAAGGCCACCTCAATAGCGGCAATTGCCATCTATGCCGGGCTTGTATGGGTAATTCCCACGGGAGCTGTGGTAGCCAGTGGACATCCAGTCAAGGCCTTGGGTTGTCCATCCTGCCACAATCCCATGATGGGCCAAAGGCAAGCCTTGCCTCCTGCAAAAATGGGCGAATATTATCTGGTTGAGCGCCAGCGGCAAGTTGACCTGGGTGGTTATAACATAGGCGGCGAAGATACTGCAGATCATGCAGGCGGGTCTTACAAAGAT
>MGXK01000142.1:10241-10829 GCA_001802375.1 Gammaproteobacteria bacterium RBG_16_51_14 | reverse complement strand
TCCAACTTTCCCCCGCACGCGGGAGAAAGGGCAAACGAATCGCTGCGCGAGTTTCACGTTAAAACCGGTTATGGCCGGATGTTATTTTTGTGTTGTGCCCTCATAGGTGGAGGGGCAGCTTTCGCAATGGATGGCCACGATCATGGCAATGCCAAAGACCAGGTAAGCGCCAAGGATTTGGTTAGCAGTCCCCACGACCATGCTCATGACCATGACCAGACGGTGTCGGCAACCCAAACTCCGGTCAAAGAGGTGGCGCTACCCGAAGGACTCAGTTCAGCGCAATCGATGGCCATAGACTCGACCGGACGTGTCTGGTTTACCGAGAAGGTCGGTAAAAAGCTGGCTGTGTATGACCCGGAGAAAAAAGAGTTTGCAAGTTACTCTCTTCCTGACTCTTGGGGGAAGATGGGATTTTCAAATATTACCTTGTCTCCCGATGGGGAAATCTGGTTTACCGTAACTCGGTGGGTTGAAGGTACGGAAGAGCCGCATATATTGGGACGATTTACACCTGCGGACGGATATTTTACGAAGTATGCCATTCCACATAATTCAATTCCGGAAGAATTGATTGTGGATGCCAAG
>MGXK01000142.1:6809-10200 GCA_001802375.1 Gammaproteobacteria bacterium RBG_16_51_14 | reverse complement strand
CCAGGACTTTTGCGCTAAAAGGGTATCCCATTCCTACCGCCAACGGGAACCCGAAGAGTTTGGCTGCCGATCAAAAAGGCCATATCTGGTTTGTCGAATCCATTGCCAATAAAATCGGAGAATTTGATCCGGAGCTGGAAGTGTTTCATGAACATGAAGTGCTTACCCAATTTGCCAATCTGGGGAAGCTCTCCATTGATAAGCATGGAAAGATATGGTTTGTTGAAGTAACAGCAAACAGGCTGGGAATGTTTTCTCCCGGGCAGAACCGGTTTGACGAGGCCATTATCCCCACCCCCGGCAGTACACCTGTTGCGCTTGTGAGCGATGATAACGGGAATATCTGGTTTTTGGAATACAAGGGAAACAAAGTTGGTATGTTTAATCCGCAGACGGCGATGTTTCATGAATATGACATCCCCAGCTACGGCAGCTTGCCGGCAGATATGGTGTTGGATCGCAAGCGATCCCTACTCTGGTTTTCTCAAAGCGCCACAGATGCAAAACGATTAGGGATGCTTTCCATCAACGAAGTATTGGCGGAAAGCAATAAGCAAAATAATGCCCCGCAACCCCCCTCTCCCTCCGAAGGAAAAACATCCAATGGAGGCCTGTCAAAATGGCTGGCTTCTCTTGTAGGGATTATAGGCATTGCATCGCTGGGTGTATGGTTAACCAGAAGATCTCGCAAAGACGCTCATTCATAAGTTAAACCGTTGCCGGTTTTTTCTACATAAGTTTTGTTCCTTAAAAAACATACACCCCCTTTCATGAAACTTTTTGGGCTTTGATCCATCGATAAGCCGTATGGCGTCTTTTACCCATTTTTAACAAGGATAATGCAGTGAAAATAGTAGCCGTTCTTTGGGTAATGCTCAGTAGCTTTCTGTGCTCCTCATCATGGGGTGCGGAGGCCTTCAAGTCGTTCGACGTGCCCACTGCATATACCTTACCCACAAAGGTTGTTATCGACAAAGCGGATATCGTCTGGTTTATTGAGTCCAACCTTAATAAAATTGGCAGGTTTCAGCCTGCCAAGAGCGTTTTTTCCGAGCACAATATCCCCACTCCCGCCAGCGCCCCCACGGATATAACCATCAGCAATACAGGTAAGATATGGTTTACCGAATCCGATTCAAACCAGCTCGGCGTTCTTGATCCTATCTCGCTGTCGTTCAAGGAATACGACATCCCCACGATAGAAAGCAATCCCGCAAGGATCGCGTCCGATCTTCAGGGGAATATCTGGTTTACTGAGTTTTATGGTAACAAGGTTGGCGTGTTCGATCCTCGCAAAGAAGTATTCAGGGAATATCCGATTCCGACACCCGCCAGCCGTCCGTCGGGCATTGTCGTGGATAAAAAGGGCATAGTGTGGTTCCTGGAAACCGAGAGCAACAAGCTAGCCCGGTTAAACCCGAAGGATGGTGCAATCCATGAGTTCGAACTACCAACACCGCGCCAGGCTTCAAGGGAAATTGTGATAGACGGATCGGGGGTACTCTGGATCGGCGGCAATGTAGGACGTGATTTGATGGTATTTAATCCTGTGACCAAAAAATTCAGATCCTTTCCACTGCTGAATAGCAGTGTAATTGAAAGTATGACTGTGGCGGCTAATGGAAAAATATTTTGCACACTCAAGACAAGTAGCAAGATAGCTGTATTTGACCCCAAAACCAGTACCTTTATGGAATTGGATACGGGCGTGGGCAAGAGCAAACCAAGGGGCATTGACACTGACTCAAAGGGAGATGTCTGGTTTGCTGATATGGAAAAGAATGGATTAGTCAGGCTGGATGCAAGTATAGTGACCAAACTGTGGATAAAATGAAGCTTTCAGGATACTTGGAATTGGTCAGTACCCTGTCATCAACGGTGGGCAGAATATGAAAAAATACAAATTGGTCGTGGGATTATTTGTTCTTGTAATCGTTGCGGCGATTGGCGCAGTGGCCATTCCCAACCCGTTGGGCAAGCAGATATTGGCGGAAGCCAAGTACCGCGGCTACCTCGCCTATACCACTGACGAGGCCGTTACTCTTGCCTACAGCCGATGTACCATCTGTCATCCTGCTGACAAGATGCTCAAGTACTGCTCTCGATGCGGGCCACCTTTTGTTGTCGTTACCCATTCCATGAAAAAGTATACGGAATTGATGAACCAGAAAGGTGGACAATTCAAACCGTTTTCCGATGCGGAGGCGGTTGCGATTGCGCAGGTTTGGAACGGTCTGGTCGGCAATTGGGAACCTGATTGGGGCTTGAAGGATGTCCATAAGCTCCTGCAAGGCGATCAGGCGCTGATTCGTTTGGCTGAAACGCCAATAGAGCAAAGACCAATAGAGATGGCGCTGAAAAACAAGCAAGCACCGGGTTCCCATAAAGAAAATAGAGAAATTATCCCCTGATCATTTGGGCATCGCCCTTTGGCCGTGTTGAAAAATGACCCGCAACCATTGTTTTTTGGTGCCGTATCCCTCGGTGCCCGTCATTATTTCACGCAATCAATTTTTCAAAATCTTTGCATAATAGTACTGACGCAGATTCTGTCTGGCCATAAGAAGAATCAAGAGCACCAGCACAAAATGGATGCCAGGAGCAAAGCCGGGTTGAGTGTTGAACTGCCAAATGTAAAACAATGCCAGGCCCAGCCCAACAATGACACTTGTAATTGAGAGTCCCAGAAAGAGTTTTTTACGCCTTATGGCCCGCTTGGCAAAATGGCGTTCAGCGTCAGTCAAGCTCATTATTTATTTCTTGTATTTACACTTGCAAATACTGTTTCTGACATATTGAATAATTTGCTTGATTTCTGCATCGGTGAAAGTTTCCTTCCAGCTCGGCATTGCCTCGGAAAGCCCAACCGCAGCTCCACCGGACTTGATCGTCTTGAAAAGAAACTCGTCTGTTCGCGCTGATAGCAGGTTGGCATCGCTCAAATTACGTGGCCTTACCCCCTCCCCGAGAGTATCCATAAGAGGCCCATCCCCTTTCCCTGCATCACCGTGGCAAGGAGAACAATTCGCGATGAAGTTATCCTTGCCAGCATCCCCGGTGTACGTTCCAGTATTAACGGGATCGATCTCTATATGGGAGCGGCTTCTCTCTTTCTTTAGCGGTTCTTTGGCGAATCCAGTGTTGGCAAAAATCATCGTGCTCAAACATAGAATGATAGCAATCGATCTCATTTGATGCCTTTTCATTTTGCGCTCCTTTTTCTGGTTATTACTAAATATAACGACATAAATACTGCCGCACAAACAACCGTTCGCCTTGAGTTTGTCGAAGGGTGAACAGCCTTGCTGGAAGCCGTTCATGGTTCGACAAGCTCTGATGAAACAACTAAGTATTGACTAAGCACGATAACCCCGTGCTAAGTCACTACTTA
>MGXK01000142.1:0-6646 GCA_001802375.1 Gammaproteobacteria bacterium RBG_16_51_14 | reverse complement strand
TCCAGCGGACACGCAGCCTTCCCATCTGATTTCTCTAATTCTTCGCGCCTCCTGCGTTCAACAGATGGCCATTGCCGTGTCTCCAGAATACGGTTCGCCACAGCATGACCGCAAGCAAGGCGGTCGCGCACCGACACGCCCCCCCTGTAGTTAGCCTCAAGGTGAAGCCCGGGAATATGTTGCAAACGGGCTGTTATTGCCTGCATCCGCGCCTGGTAAGCGCCGTGATAAGCGGGCAACGCCTGCTGGTGCCTGTCGATACGCACCATCTCCGGGTCGGCTTTCAAACCGATGAGCGGGCGCAACGTCCTGAGCGTCTCATCCACGAGACGCCCGTCGTCCCAGTCCGCCACCTGGGGTGCACGTGCACCACCCAGATAAGAACTCAGCAGAACTTTTCCCGGAGGCGCACGATCCGGGAACAGGGTACTCATCCACAAATTACCCGTCAAGTTGGCACTTTCCCCCTTCGGCGCCAGAAATCCGGTGCCGTCCAGCGGATGCCCCACCGCATCCCGTGACAAACCCGCATGCACAACATTCACGGCGGCGTAACCTATTCCGCGCAGCAACTCCGCCAGCTCGTTGTCCACCCGGTTAAGCAGCGCGGCGGCTACAGAAGCAGGTGTTGTCACGATCACATGCCGCGCGGACACAGTACGCTGGCCATGCGGCGCCGTTGCCGTGACCCGCCAACCGTCCCTCTCGCGAACCAGCTCATCCACCGAGAAACCGGTGCGCACATTGATTCCGGGTGTTTTTGCCAAGGTTTCTGCCAGTGTGCTCATGCCACCGCTGAAGGAAAAGGTTTCGGTAGTGCAGGCTGTGCGCCGGCGCAATACGCGGTTAACCAGAACCCCGGCAGTAATACTGCCATAGCGCCGCTCCAATGCAGTAAGGCGCGGCAGAACGGCAGCGGCGCTGGCCTGGTACACATCCCCCGCCAGCGTCCCGGCGATGAATGGCTCCATGGCCTTTTCCAGTATTTCATGACCCAGCCGGCGGGTGATAAATTCGCTAACCGACTCATCGGCCTGTCCACTGGAGAAGATAAACGGTTCGGCCAGCAGGCGTAATTTTCCGCGCAGGCTCCATAACGGCGAAGCCACCATGGCGCCCATACGCATCGGCAGCGCCTTCAGATGACCCCGGTGCAGCAGATAACGGCGTGCTTCGGCAGTCGGCAGGCGGGCGGTCTTTGCCGGTTCCAGCCCCGCTTCGCGCACCATTTCGACCACCTCGGGACGAAAGTTCAACACCATGGCCGCAGCACGTTCGGTCAGATAGCCATCCTGACGGGTGCTCATGATCTTGCCGCCCGGCC
Organism: Gammaproteobacteria bacterium RBG_16_51_14; assembly: GCA_001802375.1. Classification (GTDB taxonomy): domain Bacteria; phylum Pseudomonadota; class Gammaproteobacteria; order Eutrophobiales; family Eutrophobiaceae; genus RBG-16-51-14. Next base: position 5,322 of record MGXK01000142.1, on the reverse strand, counting down.
GCTCACTTGCCTCCCATACTTCGACAGACAAGCCGCTGCGCGCCAACCACCAGGCAGAAGCCAGTCCTGAGATACCGCCACCGACAATCAGTACATCGAGCTTATCCATCTTGTCATACCGCTGGATTTTCTTTTGTTTGATCAATCTGATTCTGCTTGTTTGCCTTGAGTTGCGCCTTCATCTTTTCAAGCAAATCCTGCCCCAGCAAATCGCCGGGATTTTCTCGCGCCGCAACGAAATTCCGGATGGTATCGAAACGCTTGTCGGCTTCCGGATTATCCTTGAGGCGCGGCACGCGATCACGCGCGATCTCGTAGGCATCGAAGCTCAATTCCTGCATCCCGAATCCCTTCATGCGCTGTACCGCGCGCATCATCGCCTTGTTGCGGAAGCGCGTCAGGTCGCCGGAAGTGATACGCTCAAGCCCTTCCTTGCGCGCATTGAATTCGGCAGCCTTCTTGATACCCGCCCGGTTGAAGTCCGGCGCGGACAACACGCGTGCCAGAGCATCCTCATCCCATTCCACACCGCCGGTCAGTTGTGCAATCGCCTCCTCGGCATCGGCGCGCTCCACCGTTGCGGCGCGCCGCTTCCTGGCAAAATGCTCCGCCGCGTTTTCCAGCGCCGGCGCCACAAACATAAGTGCCTGAGGTGATTTGTCAGCAAGAAACTCCGTGAGCAACTGATCTGATTCATTGGTCCATGGCAAGCTGCGGCCGGGTTGTGATTCTGATTCCAGCCGGTCCAGCAGCTTGATATTGACTTCCAGCCTGCCTTCAGAACGGGCGACATCTTCCGCAACAGCGCGCACCCCTTCCCGCAAAAAGGCCGGCATGGAGGTCAGACGTTCCTGCGCCTGTTCGCTCCAGGGCAGCGTACCAGCGGGCGGTTGCGCAACTTGCTGAGCTTCCTCCCCCGCCACCTTGGGCTGGATGTCCGGCCGAGGCGGGCCACCGCTGCCGAAACGTTTTGCGGATAATTCAGCCAGGTGCTCTTCCGTTACCACATGCAAGCCCAGTTCATGCACATAACTTTCAGCGCGTTTTTTGACCATTTTACGCAGGAAGGAAGGCACTCGTGACAGACGCTTCTCCGCCTCCTTGTTCCAGATAAGTTTTTTTGGCTGCTCAACCAATGGTTCGATGACAGCAGACCCGTCAGGTATATGGATGCACCATGGGTCGGTATCCATCAGGCTGTCGCCCATGGCGAGTGGCCGTGCCCGGCAGCCACCGCATAATTTCTGGAATTCGCAGTTGCCGCACTTTCCTTGCAGCGTGGGATGGCGCAAGGATTGAAAAACCGGCGATTGGTCCCAGATGTCCCAGAACTTCGTGTCGCGAATGCTGCCTTCCTCATCGGGAATGTATGGGCAGGCTGTGACGCCGCCTTCCGGCGTAATCCGGCAATAATGGATGCCCGCCAGGCAGCCGCCGCCTTCGTAGCCGGCGGCGCGGGTAAGCGTTGATTGAGGGTTGCGTTGATAAGCGATGCGTTTGTAATGGGGCGCGCAGCGTGCGCGAATGAGCAAGTCCTGGCTTTGCTCCTGTGCTGCCACCAATTGGTCAAGCACACGCTCGTAGGTGACAGGGCTGATATCCGACATGGATTCGCCGCGACCGGTGCAGATCAGGAAAAACACGTTCAGCACCCGCGCGCCCGAGGCGCGGGCAAAATCGATCATGGCCGGAATTTCGCCGGCATTGGATTCGGTGACGGAGAAATGTATCTGGAAAGGCAAGTCGTGGCGCTTGCAGGCCTCGATGCCATTCAGGGTTTTTTCCCACGCGCCGGGAAGCCCGCGAAAGGCATCATGCTTTTGCGGATCGAGTGAATCGACGCTGATGCCGGCGCCCATTGCTCCTGCGGCCTTGAGCGATTGCACGCGTTTGCCGGTGAGCGCAACACCATTTGTCCCCACCACCATGGAAAGCCCGAGTCCGGTACCATGAGCCAACAGCTCTTCCAGGTCGGGGCGCATCAGCGGCTCACCGCCGGTCAGCACCACCATGGTTTCGGTGCTGCGACCGGCAATCTCCTCCAGCAAACCGCGCACCTCTTGCGTAGCAAGCTCACCTTCGCCGCCATGCTTCAAGGTTTCCGCATCCATGTAACAATGTGCGCAGGCAAGATTGCAGCGCTTGGTCAGATTGATGGCGAGCAGGAACAGGCCATTTATATCTTGGTTCTCTGTGTAGGGCGCTTGCATTTTCGTCCTGTTATAAGCCGCTGCGCGGGTCCTGGGGATCCAGATGGAAATAGCCTTTGGACTGCCACTCCTGCTTGACAGTATTTACCGTGGCGAGATCAACATGCTGCAGCTTATTGTGTTGCGCCCATTTTTCCACCTCTTTGATCAGCATGCCACGCACCATGTCCGGTGCACGGCTGAGGCTGTCGCGTGCATCCTTATCCCAGGGCATGGTTTCGCCGGCAGCGGCCGATCCGGACTTGAATGTGTCCAGCACCTGCCTTACCAGATCCGCAGTGATTTCAGTCACGCCATTCCTGGCGGCGATAGCCACTATTGCGTTGCGGGTCATATCGCGGCTCATGCCTGCCGGCAATCCCTGCACCAGCTCCTCTGCCTCGCCGGTCCACGGCAAGGCGCCATCAGTTGCCGTTGCCTTGTTGCCGAAGCCAAAGGGACAACCACCGCGCGCCGCCCTGGGAGCCGGCTCATCTCGTTCCTTCATGGTTTTTTCCATTTCGCCGCGAGCCTGCTTGAGGCCCTCTTCTGCCACTGCCAGCGTGACTTCGGCGTGGCCATTCTGCCGTGCATGATTCTCGATGGTCTTCTTGCAGTTGTCGCGCATGAAACCCTCGGGTACGCGCATCAGGCGGGCCAGCGCAGCGGCTTGCCAGTGAAGTTGCGCAGGGCTGGGTGCTGAGGACTGAGACGCCTCTGGCGATTCACTACCAAGAAACGGTTTAATGTGTCCGGCTTCCACCGTAGCACACTTTTCCTGGCGGGCTTTTTTCTCGGCACGCATGCTGAGATTGCCGCGCACCGCAAGGTCTTCGATGGTCAGCAGGAGGGCGGTTGCCTCGCTGGACCAGCGCATTGCATCTTCCGCCGTGGGTTTATGTTTCAGTTCGCCGGCATCGTAGGCAGCGACGATTTCGCCCATCGCCTGCTCCGCGTGGCTCGGCATGAGTTGGGCGGTGGCTTCTTCCACGATGCGCTGGGTGATGACGGTATGGCCATGTTCCTGCGCATAACGCAATATTGCCATGCGCGCCATGTTGCGGACAAAGGAGGGCACCCGTTCCATCCTGGATTCGGCCTCATGGGTCCACGAGGTGGTGACCTCTGAAACAACATCTATTTTCGGCTGGTGCTCGCGCATGCTGAGCAGAATGGCGCAATCCACATTCTCCAGCAAATGTTCGCTATTGCCGCCAATATCAAGTTCATCATCGGCATGGATGCCCAGCTTGCCGACCAGCAGCAGCGATGGCTTGACCTTCTTGACGTACTTCTCGATGGCATCATGCGGTTTGCCGGCCAGCAGCTCTGTTTCTATTTCAACGCCGAAATCTCCGGCGATGGATCGGGCGACAATCAAATGGCCTTCGTATATTTTTGCCAATCCCGAATCGATGATTTCTTCGTGCAGCTTTTCCTGATCCTTGAACTTGAATACCTTGCCGGCCTCTTCTGACAACACGCCGGCAATCCGGTTAAACGCCACATAATGATAATAGGGGTCAAACGCGGCAATAACCTTGACGGGCACCTGCCAGTGTTTGGCCAATGCCAGGGCAGTGAGCAAACCTCCGTAGGCCTTGGCCGAACCATCCACTGCGACGACAATCGGGCCTGCCATGATGGGACGGTCAGCTTCCTTGATGATCAGCGTGTCAATGGCTGAACGCCGCGCCACCCGCTTGCTTACCGTGCCTAATCTGCTGCCCTGAATGGCACCCAGACCCATAGCGCCCATGATGAGCAGGTCATAAGCGCCGGAATTGGCTTCCCTTGTCAGCTCCCGGTAATTTTTACCTTCCAGCGAGCAACGCTTGAAGTCAATGCCCAGTTGATCGCATTGGGCTGCTGCCTGATCGAGATAAGAGTCGGTGATAATTGACAGGCCGCGGGTAATCAGGTCGTCGTGTACATCGCGCTGGCGCTCCAGTTCCTGCTCTTGCTTGAATTGTTCAGGCAAGCCGCCTTCCATCTGGCGGAAGCGCATGTCATGCAGTTTGGCGGCATAGACATGTGCGCCGGTGATCAGCGGGCCGCTGACCAGTTCCGCCAATTCTGCGGCGCTCCGCATCGCAGCATTGGCATGGTCGGAGGAATCCAGCGCAACCAGAATACGTTGATGCAATTGGGCGCTGGGTGAATGATAAAAGTCTTCGGCAACGGCCAGAGAAGCTGGGGGCGTCATGTAATGCACCTCTTTTACTTAACTTTGATAATGTTGGCTGGCATAGCAGGAAATTATAGGACAAATTCAGGCGCCGTAGGTTTTGAAAGGGAAATATTTTTTGCTTGCACAAAATGAGAGAGGTATATCCCTGGACTTTCATCCGTTGGACATACCTCTCTCAAACCATCACTTACTGCAGGTTCAATACATCTGGCCTACTTGCACACCTCAACATTCAGATGAACTTTCGACATGGTGAACCCTTATTTAACAACTTTCAGTTTTACATCAGAAGCAGTGGCTCTATTACCGCCCGCAACATATCCACCACCAGTCAATTCAGATCCAGGAGCGCGCCCGGTCATATCCGATTCAATCAGCTCCTGCACTTCTTTGAAGTCTGCGCTCTTCGAAGCAGTGAGTGCATCTACATCGCCCTTGATCGGCTTGAAGGTCGATTTAGGGCTAAGATATTCAGCTACACTCTTAGGTGGCGCTACATCCTGCATTGCCCGGATAAAGGCGATAATGTTCCAGATATCCTGATCCTGCAGCACGTTACCCCAATTTGGCATGGACGAAGACAGCGATACAGCCTCACCACCACCCTTGATTACCGTAAACAATTCAAGATTGGTTTTCTTCTGCATGTAGTCGCCACGAGTCAGGGTTCTTGGCCGCGGATTCAATTCAGAGGCGCTGGGTCCATCACCGTGCATCAACCAACCGTGGCAGGCAATACAGTAGGAGTAGTAGTACGTTTTCCCGTGGTTGGGATCAGCGCCGGCAACCAGCGTGGCACCAAATGTAGGAGACCAGTTGTTCGTCCACTGATCGTAGACGCTTTTATCAGTCACGCCGTCCGACTTGGGCGCTTTCACCCGATCCCATAATTCCGTCTTGAGGCTGCCTTTAGCCTCTGCACCATAACCACTATCCGTCTTG
>MGXK01000141.1 GCA_001802375.1 Gammaproteobacteria bacterium RBG_16_51_14 | reverse complement strand
TCACGAACGCCCCAACATGGCGCTCGGCGGCATTACCCCGAAACAGAAGCTAGCTTTAACCAACTCTACTTCTGACCGCTGCTAATAATGGGGGGATTACCCTCGTAAGTTGCGATTTGACACGAAAGGAACACATAGTATTGCAAGCTGCTCGCCATAAAGCTGACGGTGGTCACGGCACGGTATCGACACTTATGTATAGCTATTCATAAGGGTCATTATGCATAGTACCTGATTATGAATAGCATGCGGATTTTCGCATGCTCGCTGCCCATCAGTGCAGCAGCAAGCATTACTTTCCTATTCATAATTACAGCGATTTCAAGAAATCTAACAACGAGTCTGGAGCATGATAACGAGGAATCTTGTTTTCTGGTTCCTGCAACTTGGCGAGAGCCCGCTCCTTCATGGCAAGGTCAACCATGCTTGGGATGTTGGATGAAGTGTGGTGATTGGGTTCATGACGATCTCCGTTTGTGTGGGATCGCCAGTTCAATTGAACGCTAAAATTATGTCTACTATTTTGACTTTGCGCCTGCCAAATGGCCAGTAACTATGCAGCCTGTAAGCTCAGATGCTTAAATACTATTCATAATCGGGTACTATGCATAACGACCCGTTGCGGTCATTCGACTAGTCAGCAGCAGGCTTTTAAGCTACAGCCACCCAGAGCTCTATTTGTCAGAAATAACGGAAAGTTTTGGCGAGCATCGATTCATTGCCTTTTCTTGCTAATTTGGGTTTAAGTTTAAGTATCCTATCTATAACAACATCATCGTATTGCGCTAAGTAAGAATAGGACTTTCCCTCTTGCCGTAGTTGATCAAGTACTTCATTCAGGGCAGCCACACTGGGCTTTTTAATCTCGTGCATTTCCCTGAAATCAGCATTATCAAAATCATCATGAATATTTTGGTATGCATAAAATTCCTTAATTTGAGGTGGGTCTTCTGCCTCTAGCTTTTTCAAGTGTTCATTAATGCAAACTCCAGCCTGTACGGCTGTTAAACCACGCGGAATTGCCAAGCCAAAATATTTGTAAGCCATTTTCTGATGTGCATGAGCAGGCGAGCCACCAATATAGGAATCGTATATTTTTTTATGCTCTTTCAGGCCAATAACTTGGAATCGTACCTCCAAAAAATCAACAATGCCGTGATACGTTCTATCAAGTCTTGGTTTAACTTTATCAAAAGACCCCGTTTTTAGAATATGTTTTGATATCTCCTTTGGCACGTAACCAATAAAATACCTTGCTGTTGGTGTAATGCCTATCACCTTGATTGCATATTTATCTTTAGGATTGTCTGGCTCGCGTTCAAATTCCAGTGTTCCGCATCCACTCTTGATAAAGGGGGATGCATCATTTTTTCTGAACGTAATCCCAGCCACGAACAACATGCGCTTATATGTTTGATACCCCTCTGGAATAGGCGGCAGGAAATTAGTTGCACTCACTTAATCACTCCCTTGTTGGCTTTAATGAATACCAAGGATCTAAGCCTAAAAGAAATCTTGTCAATGCTCAAGCAAGTGTGGGTTTCATGTCTGGCGTTTGGCATGGGCGGCGGGTACCCCTCAGTGCCGACTTTTTGCCTCTTTTTACTTCGTCCCAAAGGCTAATATATTTAGGCACCAGATCATCATGACACTCTGAAAGCATTAGCTTGACGTCCTGATCGATCATCTTTTCTAATGTACCGTTATGCATGTAAGTGAAATCTTCGAATTTCAGCGACACGTAGTCGTTTTTAATTCGAATAACATGCTTATGCTTATATCTATTAACAAGGCCTTTTAACTTGCTGAAATTTTCATCTATACTCAGCGCATTCAAACTACTTGCAAAAGAATAATAAGCATACTTTTCTATAAACTCTTTTTTCCAACCGATAGATTGTGCTTCGATATCTGTGCAGACGCACTCAAAAATGTTCAATGCATAAGGGAGAGAGTCTAGAAGTGCATGTAGATTCTGTAAGAAACCGTAGGCGTTAGCTTCATACCTTGTCCTAATCGATATTCCGCCGATGCACATCTGCAAATATCGATCTTGTTTCAATGATGTTTCATCTGAAAATAGAACCAATTCTGAATAATGATATTCGCAATAGTTTAGCCTTTTCTGGATTGACTGAAGTGCTACATCTAGTTTTTCTATTTCCCCTTGGTCATTCTCACCAAGCTCAGCTTTCTTGAGTGCAACAATCTCACCGATATGAATTGAATGACATTCGTCTTCCATCTTTAACCTCGGCTCACTAGCTATAACGTGGAGTTATTGAGATTTACATAAATCGCAATAACGTTTTTTATCTTGTGCATCAGATCAATATTGCTTTCATATAAAACGAAATGCACTGGAGTCGATTTGTTTTGGCTATTTTCACAATGATATGGACATTCTAGCGACCACTGTTGGCACGAAGTGTTCATTCGTCATCACTAACCGCCTGCCGCAAACCAGCTACTGGCTGCAATAAATTTGCATCGTCTCGAAGCGGTCACTGACCACAGGCAAGACTCGATACCTTGCAGACGGTCGGAACGTGCGAATTAACTGGGTGGTGAGGCTTTATCGCTCCAGTCAGGGTGAAATAATTAAGCTATTCGTCATTCAGTGGCATATGGCCCAAGAAAGCGCACGCCGTTGAAGTGAATCAGGTGCGATGGCGCATCAGCCACCCACACTTCGGTTTCCCATGCGATTTCTCCCAGATAACGCCCCATGATGGAGCGATTCGGGAATGCGGTCACATAGACCAGACCAGCAGTTGATCCAGCAAACAGCTTTGCAAGTTCTGCATGACGCTTGCCATCGACTGGCCCATGGCTGGTGACAGACTCCACCAGTAATAGCCAATTTTTCTCGACGAAATGGAGTACCACATCAGGCATCTTGCCGTGCGAATCCACGTCAACACCTAGCTCGGCCAGCAATGGCGCATCGAAGTAACCCCATTTGTCGCCAGTGTCCCCGGCATAAACCAACACACTACCTGGCGCGAAACGTGGGCCAAAGTCTTCCACGATGGCACGGATCAACTCGCTATGCTCGCCGGGACTAAGGGTAATTTCCTTACCCAGTGCAATTTGCATTGGAATGCGATTTTGCTCGCGCTCCATCGCATACTTTGCCGCCAGCGTCTGACTCAGAGACAGATAAGTCGTCAGGTTATCGTGCCATTTGGGAGTGCCGAAACTTCGCAGTAGAGTCAGCACAGCGGGAGCAACCTGATAAACAGCCTTTGGGCTATTCACCGGGCGATCTGGCTTGTCAGGATTATAGAGGGCAATCCCAGCATCAACGAACTGGTGCATCGTCTGGCGTCGAAACGTCTCTCTCGTGTTTGGCGCGTATTCCTTGTCGTAGTGCTCCCGCGACCAGTCCATGATCGGAGTGATGCCAACAAGTGGATTTTCAGCCTGTGTCCACGTCTTGCTAGGGGTAAGGTTAAGAAGTGCCAACAGGCACAGCGCGGAGCGTTCGTTGTGCTGAGCACGCGGCAGACCAAGAGAAATGATGAGTTGATGCGCCTCGTCAATATGATTGTTATTTTTCGTTGTCATAATACGGCCAGGTTATCCAGTTGTTCATCAATCATGTTCTGCGTAGGCTCGCCGGAATGCTTTGCCCACTCTCCAAGCGCAATCAGCCCATTCCGACTCGGATATTTCATCATCTTGAGGTCGGTTGCATTGACTTGTGTATGCCCACTCGAACGGCGGAAGTTTTCATCAACACCGGTCGTGTTGAGATACATAGCCAAGCCACGAGCAAGAGCTTCTGGCAAGCCGCGCCTGTTATCGTGATACACGTTCAGGTGATTCTCTAGGCCCAGCATTTCAGCATCGCCAAAGGTGTTTGGCTGCACAACGCTGGCAACGATCCGGCGTTTTTCTTCCTTCGATGAAAAGCGACGAACTACACAATAGAAGCCATTCGGATAAAACCACTTTTCCGTCTCAGCGTTACGCTGGATAGCATTCGGCTTCTTGCTGCCCAGTTTCGGCCATTTGATGTTTTGCCCAGCAAAATGTGCGGGATACAGCAGTGGCACAGTGCCCGATTCTGGCATCTCACGGAGATGCTCTTTCAGTCGAAAATCAACAACAGGCCCAGTCGATACTTTTACACCAACATTTTCCAACGAATAGCGAATCGCTGCCGAAAGCTCAATGGCATTACGCTCTTGTGAAGTCGGCACATGGATGAAACGCTCGGAATCATCGGGGAACACGATCCGGTTGAATGGATGCGTATGTGTCACGAGGTCATCGAAGCTGCCATCGGTCGATGTTGTTACTGTCACATCACCTTGCTGACCACCACGCTCAAGCAGCAGGATGATGTTCTCCTGAAGAACATCATCGTCCTTAAATGCCTTGCTGCGTGAGTCGAACAGGTGCATGTGTCGAATTGCAGCTCGCTCAAGTACAAAGTCGCGAAAAGGCCGGTAATACGGCCCATTGCAGAAACTGCGCGGGATAATCGCAACGATCTGCCCACCCGGTGCGGCTAACGCCACTGCCAGTGCTACAAAGGCCGAGTACAGATTTACCGTTTCAATGCCGACTGTGCGCAACGTCAGTCGATGTTCTGAATGGCTATTGATCTTCTTGTATGGCGGATTCAGGATGGCATGCGTAAAGCCGCCTTGACCCTGCTTGCAGAGCATGGCGGCATGTGCGATGAAGTCATCCGTCACAATCCGTGATTTCACGGCCAGACGCTCGCCATAAGCCGCCAGAGTTTGCGCAAGGTGTATGCGCAATGCCGGGTCGATCTCATAAGCACAAGCCTCGACTTTGGCAAAGCCAAATTCGCCCGCTGCCCATCGGTCGAGAAATGCGCATGACAACGCACCAACGCCAGCGCCTGCATCAAGTAGCGTACAGGTCTGCATAGCACTCGCTGGGAATAAGGATGCCATGAATCGAGCGACGCTCGAAGGTGTCATGAACTGGCCGAATTCTGCCTTGTGCTTCTGAGTTGCCAGCGGTGCAACCTTGCGGCGCACCTTGTCGACGTGATCTAGTAATTGGAGCATCTCTGATCCCTATAGCTTAGTTATTGCAACACTTTGTTGATCAACTTAAACGCCTGCTCAAAGCGATCCAGCGTTTCATCAAGTTCAGTGCCGTCAACCAAGAAGGTCGGATTGCGTATCAACCAATCAGACGGGTGGAAGTGATCAAATACAGGCACATCCTGCGGCATCACGTTGAAAGCGGCCTCGGCTTTTTTGACTATGCGTTCTGTAGCTGGCATCATCGCATCTAACTTAGCGACAGTAAGAATGTTTTTCTTTGCAAGATCGTAGGCGCTATTTAGTAGCTTTACAAAGAGTTCCGGGTGTAGAAAATCTTCAATATCGCTCTCTGACTTGCCAGTAAAATCTGCCGCTGTAAATAATTGGCCTGCTTTAAGAATTTGACTTTTCCTTAGTTTTTCAAGCTTGCCCTTATCTCCGACCGCTAGATCACATAACACCGCAATATTCAGATTATTTGCGCCAAACAAAGAGGTGAATGGCGAAATTTTGTCTATCCCGCCGGAGGGACATATTACCCAGCGCGAATCCAAGCCTTCACGTTTTCGATTCTTTAATGCTGCCGAGAATGCTTGAAGATAAAGGATGTCTGACGGGCCTTCCACAAGCAGCGTATTTTTGCCGATGAAAAGTGACTGTGTGATTTCGTAACCAAGTGCACCTTGTAGTGGGAATAGCGTATCTTTATCGACGGACAATACATCTGAAGAAACCTTGGTGCCAAGTACAACGGTCTTGCCCCCTTCATGTTTGATTATGTCTTCAACAACACGAACACTTGCCATGCGTTCGGCAGGAACCATAAACGGGGAGTGTGTTGTAAAAATAACTTGATGCTCTGGAAGCAGTCTCTCCTCAATGTAGCGCAGTAGATCGGACTGAGCTTTGCCGTGTAGAGTCAAGCCTGGCTCATCCAGCAGTATGATGGCATTGCCAGTTGTCTTTTTAAGTTGTTTGAACTGGGACAGGAAGGAAAAGAACCAGACAAAGCCAGCACTGCGCTCGGAAAGCGGTACAGTTACGCGATGATTGGTGTTTTCAATACGGATTTTGACAATAGTTCCAGTGTTGAATGGAGGCTTGTCCCCAGTTTTCCCCTCGCCAATATCAATTACCACGCGTAGAGCTTCGTTTTGGCTCCAGAACTGGAATATCTCATCCGTTATCTCGTTTGAAGCCCCCTCACACTTTGCCTTCAGCTCTTCGTACTTAACAGCACCCTTTAGCTCATCAATGGAAGTGCCAGCATATTCCAAAAAATCAAGGAATATTTGATCTGATGCACTTACCGTTTTTTGTTGGATTTCCGTCTGAATTTTATTGATTGAAATCTCTCCAGACATGCGATCAAAGTGAGATGTATAAAAGAACTTCGGCAACGTCGGAGAAAGAATTGTTATGATTTCAGAATTGAAGTTTTCTTCTTTTATTTTATTCAACTCTACGAACAAACTTTCGAGATTAGCCGAACGCTGAGAGAGCGTAGTTAATTGTGCAATTGCTTCTTGAGCGTTTTTTGCACCCTTCAGAGAATTTTGCTCTACCTCATCCAATTGGTTTTTTTGAATTAAGTGCTCAAGACATGCTTTGTCATCACATGAAACCTCCCAGTATTGCGAATCAACTCCGATGTATTTTGAAATAGTCACCTCATTATTCTTCAGCGCTTTCAATCCAAAAATATCACTAACTAGCTTTATGTCGGCTGGCGATAACAACCAGGTTGTTTCGATGACCTTGGATTTTCCATCTGTGTGCCGTTCATCGAAGCGACTGAGGTAGCGACGTGGGTAGTCACGGGTTTTTTCATAAGCAAAAGAGCCGAACGGCTTAATGCCGTAAAAAGCCTGAAGGATGGCGGTTTTGCCTGCCTCGTTTTTCCCTACTAGGCAAGTCAGATCCTCTATTTCAAATTTATTGCTACCCTCAATGGATCTGAAATTGTTGATATGCGCGCTGATAAGCTTCATTTTAAAGACTCCTCTCCAGTATTAACCAGAAATAAAAAGCTGAATTCATTAACCTAACGAGGCGTAAGCGGCATTATCGCCCAAACGACGGCTTCTGGCACCTGCTGAACTTCAAGCCGCTGAGATCATCGCCCGGAAGTCGCACTTGGCGCTTTGCGATCAGGTAAGTTATTTTGGTCACCGCCGCACTCTGCAACGCAAGCTGGCGTGACTGATGCCACGATCATGTAGGCTTGTTTGTTGGCGCGCACGTGAGTATTGACCAGACGCACAGACTAAAAAAACCAGCGCACGAATGCGCTGGCTCTTCTTTTTCGTTGCGCCCCACATTAACGTGAAAGACGCAATGCCTCTTGTACCTTGGCTCGCAGGCTGGGCGTTATTTCCTTTCCAGTCGCAAGAGCATGGTACACATCGCAAGCCAAGCAAAAGTTCTTCCTGGCCACCTTATCAAAAAATACGCGCATTTCAGCAGATAACGACATGATGAATCTCCTTTGTGTAGTTGGTGAAGAAGCCAAACAGGGGCTTCACTAAATCAATGACGACTTAGTGAAGCCCCCGCCCGGTTTTCACCAAAAGGGAACTCATCGCGGCTTTATCCACGTTATTAAACGTGGCAGCCGGTGTTACCTGTGTTGCGCTATCTCACACAAGCGAACCAATCTGATAATTGGTCGCCCGTGTTACAGAGGTTTTTTCTAGCATGGGGACTTGATTGCATCCCTGCGCAAAAAACGCCTCAACCATTTCAGCGAGTTTCACCATGCCATCGATCCACTCGGGCAGTTTGCCTGTCGCGCAAAGCGACCCAGCAAACCATGCGCCAAATGGTTCGGTGACTTCGTAGTGGAAAACACCCGGAAAATCTCGTTCTTCATTGTCGAAGATGGTGGCGATGATTGGCACATAGCTTGTTAAGGCTGCAACCAATTCAATCTGACCACCTTCCTCGGACTCAGAATATCGAGCATAAGCGCGCTCAAAGTCAGCGTGTTCTTTCATGCCAATGGCCAGAAACGCAGCCGACATGGCAACCGTCGTGGATTTAGAATGATTGCACACTGTCGCCTCCCTCGATGATGGTTGCGCAGTAATCAACCGCCGCACAATCAGGCTCCCACGTATCGTAACGCGCTTTTTCTATGGCAATTCGTTCAGCCTCCTCCTGGCTGCTTGCCTCTACCTCATAGTCGCGACACATTGAAGTATCGTGAGTAACCGCTATTGTGTAATTCTTTGCTGTGCTCATTTCAAGTCTCCTTCCAAAAAAAGAAACCCTGGCGGACACTTCCCCAACGGGAATGGCTGCCCGTCAGGGTATAAACAAAAGCTAATGTGCCTCTGTGTTGATGTCGCCGCACTCGCTACAACAACATCCTGGCTCGGCTTCTTTGTCCTCGATCATGTCGATCAGGTCGGATACCGAATCAGGGTTGCCTGTGAAATACAGCGTGCCGTTTGACCATTTGAAGCAGTCATCTGGCGCATCTGCGTCAGCACCGGCTTCTGCGATATTCTTGAGTGTGACGACGCTCATGCCCCTGGTTTCGACGTTGTAATCCGCGTACTTTGGATGCGCCTCGAACCAGAAATCATCACCCCACACCCGAAGAGAGCTTCCATGAATGCGAATATCCTCCTCGTTACCCCATCGCTCAGGTGCTTCCGCCACAGCGACCGACTCAAGGCTGTTGTCAAAACAGACTCGACTCAGCCGCACAAGACGTTCAATGAACGCATGATCGACCGTGATTTCGGCGTAAGACGGTCCCTCGCCGAACTCGCTGGCCGCAAAGGCATCAACAATGAGCCTGAAGGGGTTCATGCTGCACCCCCTTTCGAGACATTGGTTCCGGCTTTGAGTATCTTGTCGGCGACTGAGAAAACCCGTGACGCGCTTTTCTTGCTGAATTCATCGGATCGCTCCTTTGAACCCAGCCAGCCCTGGATGTAGTCA
>MGXK01000140.1:3903-5866 GCA_001802375.1 Gammaproteobacteria bacterium RBG_16_51_14 | reverse complement strand
TCACCACCTATACTTACGCTCTCTAAGGCATGGATACCATTCAGGAAGTCCTGATAGGAGATAGTATCTTCGCTCACCTTGCCTCCTCAGCCAGAATACGACGGATATCCTGCATCATGAAATACCCCTCCGGCTCGTCCCGTGGGTCAATATCAAACTCGCCCAGAAACCGATACGCCCTATACAGCGCCCTCGCTACCCGTCGGGCTTGGTCCCGCTCCCGAACGACCTGCTCCGTCTTGTTGTACCATGGATACTCATAGTACCAAGGCGTCCATGTCCTGTTGTCCATCTCAGCCTCCAAGTAGACCTTTCTTGGTCATGATCCACTCACACAACTCCAAGTCCTCTGGGGTGTCAATCTCAAACCTCGACCACCCAGGCATCTCCACAATACCAATCTTGCCCCCCAGCCTAGTCCCATACATCTCCAGAACCCCCGTCTGGAAGGCGTATATCGACCCATTCTCGACAAACTCTGATACCTGCTGTCTCATTGGCCTCCGACCCATGGGATCATAGTTCACGGATCTCCATATCGGATCGAAGCCCGGATCTCTCTTCCATACAAACTGATGTAGCCGGACCGCGGATAGAACACTATCGTAGCCTTCCTCCTGTACCATCGCAATCGCGAGGCAGATATGCCATGAGCTCCGAAGGGGGTTGGTTGCCTGTAGAAACACCACAATATCCGGCCTGTAGACAAAGTTTGCCAGCACATGCCGCAGGGCGTCCTCGGAAGGGGAATCGTCCCCACTGATCTCGGGGGGCCGCATGATAGCCCTCGCCCCCCACCTCTCCGCAACCTTGGCGATCTCCTGGCTGTCCGTCGATACCGCAATGTTATCGATCCCCGGCGTCATGTGGGCGTGCTCAATCGAGTGTGCCAACAGGGGCTTACCGGCCAGCATGGCGATGTTTTTCTTGGGTAGACCCTGACTACCCCCACGAGCAGGGATGATGCAGAGGATGCTCATTCCCAATCCTCCCACTTTCCTCTACCAAACGTCGTACATTCAGTAGGTTCCGATAGGTTTACGATCCGGCGTTTATCCATCTCATAGACCGTCCGGGCCATCGCAAAGGCCGTGTCGGTATGCTCGTACCACTGCTCCTCGGAGATCCTGTGCCCCGGCGACTTCTCCCAATGGGGAGCCTGCTCATCAGGGTAGAAGTGCTTGTACTCACTGGAGGTGTCGTAGTAATGGTCCATGCCTACGATTAGGGCGGTCTTGAAGCCCATGTAATAGGCGATCTGAAGCATACTGAAGATATTGGATGGGGCTATCCCCATGATGTCCAGCGGGTCGAATGAGAAGTACAAGCCCTTAGGATGGCTGTAGTATTGCGGCCCCAGGATCCCCCACACGTTGTCGAAGGGCAGGCGGTGTGCTATGAAGCGATTGACAAAGGCCGCCTCAACCTCCTCCAGCATAGGCAGGAGCGGCTCTCGCTGCTCATCCGTCACCAGATGATTGATCCCCAAATCTAGGTAGTAGGTTGGGGCGAACCCAGTCTGGTCGTAGTAGATGTGGAAGCGGTTGGACGCGAAGGACGGATAGGTACAGAGGAATGGTAGGGGGATGTTGTACAGCCCCGGCCCGGCCCCGATCAGGAGGGCGGTGTGTCCTTTGTGATAGTCCCGGAACTTGGCGTACCCAGCTACCCTATTCACTACTCACCGCCAAGGGGGCATCATCGGCAGTCCTTGAGATCTCTGACAGCCTCACCACTCTCCAGAACGGGTTGGCATCCAAGCAGGCCCCGACGGCTACCTTGGCTGCCTCGATTATGTTCATCGCTCGAATGTCCAACGAGTAGTAGGCCGTGGGACCCATATAGATCGTCGCAACAAACAGGCGGTCTTCAAACATCATCAGACTCCTTCATGCTCTATACCACAGGAGCATTTACCGTCATGGAAATGATGATAAAAATGCTTCCGCTCTTTGGGATCGGT
>MGXK01000140.1:0-3705 GCA_001802375.1 Gammaproteobacteria bacterium RBG_16_51_14 | reverse complement strand
GCCCCAGCCAATCGGTAGTGGTGGATGTTCTCATCTCACTCCTCCATCAGTCTCTTGATCCCATACTCGCAGGCCCACGTCAGCATGGACAGGTCCAGGGCGAATACGAGGAATCGGAAGCCCATCTTCTTCATCTCCAGCACCTTATCGGGACTGAAATCCGGGATGTGGATGCCGGGTGGGACCTTGGTCCTCTGGCACTCCTTCAGGAAGTATTCTAGTGTCTTCAAGTAACTATTATGGTTCCACTTCCCCGGAATACCCATGTCCGCTGTCAGGTCCCACGGCCCAATCATCGCAGCGTCCGGTCCCTCCTCCAAGATCACCGGCAGGTTCAGAATGCCTGCGTTGCTCTCAATCTGAGGAATGACAACCACATTCTGGTTCGATGCCTTGGGGGCATTCTGTATCTCGATACCATACATGTTGGACGGGGAGTAACCCAATCCCCGCCGCCCCTCAGGGGGATAGAATGCCGCTACCTGGATCGCCCGCATAGCGTATCCGCTCTCAACCCGAGGCACAATCACCCCGTCCGCCCCCATGTCCAGGTACTTCTTGATCGTCCAGTAGTCCCCACCATTCTCGATCCGCACCAACTGCCCCCACTTCTTGGTCCTCAGCAAGGAGTGGGCCACCACCGCATCGATCGGTCCGTGCTCGGCATCCAGCACAATGAAGTCCCATTGCTCGAAACTTGACATAATATCCAGGACGACTGGGCTCCCCGACGCACACCACGTCCCGATGACGGTCATACCCGCCTTCAGATCACCCTTCAGGGTCATGCCCCCTCCTAACCCACCACTCGGCTACGTCGATGTCCAGTTGGCTATGCACATCCCGGCCCGCAATCCAGGGCCGCACGATCGGCAAGCATACGTTCCCCATCCACCACCAAGGCCGGATAGGACCCTCCATGTTTACGCACTGCCAACGGAAGGCCCAGACGCCCTGGTCGTAAAAGTAGACAGGAGGGTACGCCTGACGGTTCGTGCTGATCGGTCGGCTGTCCCCAAAGGATTGTAGGGTTCCCGCTGTCATGGTCAGCGCCCGATATGGATGGTCATCCTGGGCCTGCCACACACTCATCACACTATCCGCCTCAGGGTGCTCATCCAGCATCGTCAGGGCCTGGTCGATCAACTCCCCATCCACCATCACCGTGTTGCCCAACAGGACCACAACGTTCTGAAGTTCTGGTAACTTCGCCGTAATTTCGAAGACGGCGTGCTTGATGACATCCCCATGGTTGACGTTATCGCCCCGGAGGTCGTCAGGCCGCCAGATAAGCCAGATGTGCCTCTTTTCCCTGCGTGCTTCTTTCCTAGCCTCTAGCGCAATCTGACCATCGTCTGTGTCTATAAAGATATAGTCTATCTTCTTTGCGTCCAGGGCGGCTCGGGCCGCGTAGGCTACCAAGGGCTTCCCGTTGATGGGGTACAGGTTCTTATGGGGGATGGACTTGCTCCCACCCCTGGCGGTGATGATGGCGACGTTCATAGCCACCTCTCTGCCCAAGCCTCAATCGGAAAAGCATTGCCGGCATCAACGTTCTCTGCCATCCATTGAATGTACTTGGATATTGCTACCCACACCTCTTCTGGAGCATCGGCGGTCCTTCTGAAGATAATACCATCCCGCCGCATATCGGCTAATGTCGCCACAATCTTCTTCTTCCACGCAAAGTAGAGCACGTCGTCTCCGTAATACTCAACTGTCAGGCCATCGGGCAAATCCGCCTTTAGCTTTGGGTTGTATCCAGACAAAGCTGGCAAGGCCCCACCCGTATCTTCAAAAATGATATTCATAGCCAGTTCCTCAACTTGTCAAACTCAAAGGCCGTACAAGCCGACTTCTCCGTTAGGTTGAGAATCCTTCGTCCATTCTCGTGGTAGACCATCTCGGCGATCAGAAGCCCGGCGTTTCCGGTTCTCTCCCAATCCTCCTCAGTGTAGCGCCCAGGCCCGATGTCGAACCCCGGCGCTTCCGAGTCGTCATAGAAATGCTTCTTGGTCGTACCCTCAGGGTAGCGGTGATCGAGCCCAACGATTAGGACAGTTTCGAACCCCAACCAATACATGACCTGTAGACAGGGGTACGCCGAGTTGGTCGTCGTACCCAAGCAGACTCTCGGGTCCATACTAAAAGCCGGCGATCCAACCGGCTGGCCATACGTCGGGTGCGCCCCCATCGTACCGATGACCTTCTCCCAGGGGTACCACCACGCCCACATCCGCTGAATAAAGGCCAGTCGGCAGTCCGGGTGACTGATCAGGGGCTTCATGGTATCCCGCTTGTCGGCGGTGTCGAAGTGTGACAGGCCGATCGACAGGTAGTAGGTCGGAACGTAGTAGGGGACCAGATGGGTGATGCGGTTCATGCTTATGGATGGGAGCGACTTCAGGAAGTCAAACGGGATCTCCTCTAAGCTCGGTCCCGTCGCCACCAACAGGCCCACCTGCCCATGATGCTTGTCCTTGAACCACTTCTCGTGGTCAAGGTCGGGGTCGGAGTAGAGTTCAGTCTCTGTTTCCAACTCATCCCACGTGATCTCATACGCCTTCTTCGGTTTGGCTGTCTTCTTGGTTGTCATCGGATCCATCCTAGTTCCTTGAGGGCCGCAATGCCCTGGAGTATCTCACTCGTCGTTGTCCGATCGCCGTCAGGGCTGTCGAGAGGGCGATGATCCCCAGCAGGATCTCCACGAAGGTATTGAAGGGATGCTTGTCTTCCAGCTTCTCAATACCATCCCTATCGTTCAGGAGGCGAGCCATGAACCCTGGGCTCTTACGCAGGGTGTCGGCCAATTCCAGCACATTAGGCTTCTTGGCAACCGGGTCCTTGGCAGCGGACTTCCACCACTTGCTCATTTCACACCTCCCGAATCCGTGGATCCCCTGGGGCCGTAGTCCTTGTTTGGGACTGTCGTCTGCTTCTCATAGTTGACATTATAGAAGGATGGGATGCTCGTGTCTCGCTCCATCCGCTGGTCATCAAAGAAGACCTCCCTCGCCACATCATCCGACAGCCATGCTGGAGGCAGGCGCTTCTCGTACCCATACAGATGCCGCCATAGGAGTCTAGATTGGTCGGGCAGGCGGACATAGATGCCATTGGCTACCGCAATCCCCAGCCAGAACTCCACGCCTGGAGCCTCCATCCATGCTTCCCGAGGAGCCAACATCTCGACGCCGGACAGAGTAATACATGCCGGGCGCATGTATATCGCCAGGGCCAACATGTAAGTGAAGGAACAGGAGAAATAGTACCGCTGCGCAGCCTCATCATCAGGGCTGGTCGTAGATGGTATCCGGCGGATGAACCCTCCCAGAAGCTCGTTGCTAACCTCGTCGAGGGGGTATTCCACGGATGATGGGAAGTCTTCCCACCTCTGGGTCATGAAGATCGGGAATGGGTGTTCCTCTTTCAGCCAGGGGATGTGAGTAGAGGCGTGCTTATCGGTCTCCAGCTTCTCCCGGCGATGCATCTCGAACCATCGATCGACCCCGTTCATATCTACCCAAGGCAACCTATAACCTTGGTTGAGTAACCAAATCTCTCGGCTGTCCCTACGCGGGGGCATCCACTTCGGCCAGGCGTATCCTAGAATGGTGATGTTGTCTAAGGCCATCCGGTCCTCCACCCTCCACTATAAAACAACCCCCTGACCTAAGTCAAGGGGTTTTCTACCAACTTCCGACC
>MGXK01000139.1:20122-20220 GCA_001802375.1 Gammaproteobacteria bacterium RBG_16_51_14 | reverse complement strand
AACTAAGCAATCCGGATC
The DNA here is from genome assembly GCA_001802375.1 of Gammaproteobacteria bacterium RBG_16_51_14. Lineage (GTDB taxonomy): Bacteria > Pseudomonadota > Gammaproteobacteria > Eutrophobiales > Eutrophobiaceae > RBG-16-51-14. The sequence goes on along the minus strand of MGXK01000139.1, from coordinate 20,202 downwards.
GGCTATGGCATCCGGAAATCCATTTATTCAATGCACCACGTCCTGGAATAGATCGCGCTGATGAATGATGAAACGCCCAT
>MGXK01000139.1:18881-20079 GCA_001802375.1 Gammaproteobacteria bacterium RBG_16_51_14 | reverse complement strand
CGCATTCTCCTGCCATTGCTGGCGGTCATTATTATTCTTACCACCACCATCACGTCCAGGATCTATCAGATAGAATACCGGCAGATCAGGTCAGAAGTAGTCAATCTCCAGAAAAGCGCGCACCAACTGTATGACTTCAGCATTGAGAAACGATCCCGGGAGCTGACAGGGATGCTGGAAGCCATTCTGCGTGACAGGCAACTGCTGGAGGCCTTCAAGTCCAAAAAACGGCATGTCATACTGGACCAGGCGAGTCCGTTATTCGAGCGTCTGAAAGAGAACTCCGGTATCACCCATTTCTACTTTCACGGAACGGATCGGATGGTGATCATGCGACTTCATCTTCCCAACCAGTTTGGTGATTTCATCAACCGCAAGACCCTGCTGGATGCCGAAAAAACCGGGGAAATTGCCACGGGTACCGAACTGGGACCATTTGGAACATTTACACTCCGCGCCGTCGCGCCCTGGTATGACAATGGAATGCTACTGGGTTATGTCGAACTCGGCGTGTCCCTTGAGGAAATGGTCGGCATTTTCTCACGTATGTTTTCGGTAGAACCTTATCTGGTCATCTCAAAGGAACTGATCATAAAGGAACGCTGGGAGGCGATTATGCAAAGGTTCAATAAGGATGCCGAATGGAACCAGTTGGATACCGCCGTCATCATCGCCGGTCCACCAAGGCCGATGCCGCCCGATCTGATCGACATCTTTGCATCGCAACCGCTGATGAATAATTTTGCCAATCAGGAGATAACCAACGAAGGACATACCTACATTACGGGTGAAATCCCCCTCCTGGACGCTGCCAAGCAAAACGTGGGCAAGCTGATCATGTTATTTGACATCACGTAGCGCCTTGAAGAACTGAACCACGGCATCCGTCATATAGCGGGTTATGCCGTGTTCCTCAATGGTCTGTTGTTCATCATTTTCTACATCATCCTGAACAATGCCGAACGCCTGTTTACAAAATACCATCTCAGGATAGTAGAGGAGGGGCAGGCACGGGAGAACCTGCAACAGGAACATATCAAGGAGCTGGAACACCTGGCCCTTTATGACCCCCTTACCGATCTTCCTAATCGCCAGTTCCTGCAGGATCGCATAAAACATGCAATCCAGATCGCCACCCGTGAAAAGTATCCACTCGCCCTGACCATACTGAATCTGAGTCGCCTCAGGGAGATCAATA
>MGXK01000139.1:11730-18864 GCA_001802375.1 Gammaproteobacteria bacterium RBG_16_51_14 | reverse complement strand
GCTGGTGATTCGGTGCTGCAGCAGGTGGCGGCCCGCCTGCAACAGTCGGCACGGGCATCTGATACGGTCGCCCGTCTCGGTGGTGATGAATTTGCCATCCTGATGCCCAAGGTGGATATCACGCTTTCCCAGCTTGTTGTTGACAAGCTGCAGTCCCTGCTGGATGCGTCTTTTGATATCGAAGGCATCCCCATCAGTATTTCCGCCAGCTTCGGCATCGCCTTCTATCCTGATGATTCCAGTAATGTGTACCACCTCATACGTCACGCGGACGTGGCCATGCGGGATGCCAGAAGTTCGCATCGCGGGGTCGTTATTTACGATGCGGAACGTGATCCTTATAACCTGCGCAAGCTGAAGCTGTTCAGTGAACTGAAAAACGCCTTTATCAACAAGGAACTGTTTCTTGTCTATCAGCCCAAGATAGATATTCACAACCACCAGATCTCTGCGGTGGAGGCCCTGGTCCGCTGGCGCCATCCCACAGAAGGGGTGATCCCACCTGATGAGTTTATACCCTTGCTGGAAAATACCGCCCTGATCAAAACCCTGACCAAGCATGTGCTGGAGGAGGCACTCAAACAATGTTCCGAATGGCGCAAACAGAATATGGATATCAAGGTTTCGATCAATGTCTCCATGTACGACCTGTTCACAACTGATATCGCAGAACAAATCAGTGAATTACTTCATTACTACAGTCTGGAATCAACCAGCCTGGTACTGGAGATCACGGAAACAGTCATCATGGAAGAGCCACAGGCTACCATACAGCTGTTAATGAGACTGAACAGCATGGACATACAATTATCCATTGATGACTTTGGTACCGGCTATTCTTCACTTGCCTATCTGCATCAGCTTCCGATATCAGAGTTGAAGATTGACCGAAGTTTTATAACTAAAATGACAGGAAATACCAGCGATGAGGTCATCGTTCGTTCCACCATCCAGTTGGCCCATAATCTGGGACTCAGGGTCGTCGCCGAGGGGGTAGATGATCGGGCGACCTGGGACATACTGGAAACAATGCAGTGCGATACCATACAGGGACACTTTATCAGCCCGCCAATGCTTGCAGACGATTTCAGCCTCTGGCTGAAGGATGGAAGCTGGAGACAAAAATTGAAATAGATGGCAGTGTTAACGAGACTGCAAGCAGCAGCCTCCGCCTGGTTATATAACCCCTGGAATTCCGGTCACGGTCGCGCCGGGCTATGCCGTTGCTGATTCAACTTGTCAGCGGGCATGGCCCGGTCGCTTTCCCACCGCTTACACAGGCCCGTCGGCAAAATCACCGGTTTGGCCCTGCCCACTTGATCCGGGCACAGACTGACCGGGCGTCACAGTCCCTGATGGCAGGGTCGTTCTCCCGAAGCGGTCCCGGGGAATTCGCGGCAAGTGCGGCAGTAAATTTTCGAGGCAAGGCCCTTCCCGAATTTTGAAAACAGTCAAAACCTGATACACTTGACTGTGTGGGTCAAACCCATTATTCCAGCAGGCTTTTACGATAATAATAATTCTGATTAAACCCGATGGCCTCCCAATGGAAAAATCTTACCAAACAGGGGAAAGGCGCCGTACCAGACGCAAGAGATATCCTGTTCATGATACGGGCGGGGGAGAGTGTTCCATGATCCTGTTTCCACTATCGGTCAGGAAGTTCTGAATGTCCGTCTATTTGACAATGATCCTGCGTACAGCGACCCTGCTTTTTCTGTTGCCATTTTCAATCAGTATCATGGCAGAGGTTGAGGGAAACTGTGAGCTATGTCACAAGTTTCCGGGGATAGGCAGGTACACCCAGACGGAGAGTGACCCGGCGAAGGACCCGGCACACAGGGAAAAGTTTATTTTATACATCGATGATGAACTGTATGATGCCTCCTATCACGGCAAGATCCACTGCAAGGGCTGTCATATCGGGGTAGACAAGATCCCGCATACGGATGTACCCAAGGTCGACTGTGCAACCGACTGCCATATCAGGGACCCCTCAGTAGACAAGGCATTCTCACACAAGAAGATAGTCGATGACTTCAGGAAAAGTGTTCATGGAGTCGATGGTTCAAGGAGTGAGGACAAAAGCGGCTTGCCGGTCTGCAAGGACTGTCATACCAATAAAACCTATCACATCGATATCGAGGCGCGGGTCGGCACGGAGGATTTCCTCAAGGTTTGCAATGAGTGTCATCAATCCGAAGCCTGGACCAAGCGTTTTTTTGAACACATGCTCTACCGCAGCCTGAAGAGAAGGACTTCCAGAGAGGTCATCAAACTGTGCAGCCGGTGTCACATGGATGCTGAGCTGATGGCAAAGCATAATCTTGATTACGTTGCCGGCTTCAAGGAGACCTTCCATGCAAAGGCCATATCCTATGGTGACGAGGACGTGGCGAATTGCCTGAACTGTCATGCCCCGTACCAGTTGGGGTTTTCACCCCACAGGATAAAATCGGCACGGGACGAATCCTCACCGACGCACAGTGAAAATAAAATCGAGACGTGCCGTCAGGCCGGATGTCATATGAAGGCGCAGCTGAAATTCGGGGCAGGCAGCCGGGTACATCCATCCCCGGGCAAGATCCAGCTCGTGGGCCGCACCACCACCACAAAAACCACCACCGCTTCAAGGGAGGCCGAGAAAAAACTCCTTGCTGATACCCTGTTCGAGGCCAAGGTGATCGGCTGGATTATTCTGTTTTACAAGGTTCTTATCGCCTGCGTCATCAGTGGTTTTATCCTGCACCGCAGTCTGGATATCTACGCAGCCAGACGCGAAAAAAGAATCATGAGGTCATTAATGAAATGAACAGCCATGCGGAGAACACACGCTATTTCGTCAGGCTGACGCCGAGTCAGAGGCTGCAGCACATCATACTTGTTGTCTCCACCAGCCTGCTGATCATTACCGGCTATATGGTACAGGCCGAGGCCTTTGTGATTCAGAGCTTCGGCAATTACGGTGATACCGTTTTCTGGTTGCGCGGCTGGATCCATCGCATTGCCGGTGCAACGGCAACCGCTATATGTGTGTATCACATTTTCTATGTCCTAGTCAGCAAGGAAGGGCAAAGCTGGTTCATCGATATGATACCCAGACCCAGGGATCTGCTGGACGTCTGGCAGAACATCAGTTACATGCTTGGTTTCAGGGAAAGGCGGCCCAAAATGGACCGGTTTTTTTATCTCGAAAAACTGGAGTACTGGTCGGTGTGGTTCGGGATGACCATTGTTATCGTGACCGGAATTATGCTGTGGACCGAATTTTACTGGCCCGAATTCTTCCTGCGCATCGCTTCCGCATTCCACCTTGGAGAGGCCACCCTGGCAACCCTGGCCATCATCGTCGGGCATGTTTATGCCGTGCATTACAATGCCCACGTCTATCCGATGAACACCACCTTTATCGACGGTATGATCTCCGAACACCTGATGAAGGAAGAACACGGGATGCAGTATGAACGGGAGCTGGCGATAATGAACGGCACGGCAGAACAGGCCCCGACCCCGCACGGGGAGTTGGCAAGACTAATCGATGACTATCGCAATTGCATCACCTATTTACTGGCGCGTATGAAAGGCAAGCCGGGGCCAGATACCGAAGAAACCCGAGTTGACGACGATGCATAACAGTGCCAAGAAACACACCCTGAAAACCCTCGCACTTGATATCTTCATGGGCCTGAACTTTGTGTTCCTGCTCATGGTCGCCGTGTGGATTGTGTGGGTCTATTACTTTCGCGGCCCGATTGATATCGTCACCGGCAAGACCAGGGATTCTGATCAGGAATTGCTCATGCAGGCAAGGAGTGAATATACAAAACATTTTCATGGCATGGATCTGGTTGTCATAAAAGGCATCCAGACCGGATCCCTGTGTGTGGACTGTCATGGCGATTATTCCCACTACAAGGGCCAGAAAGTCCGTGCCCTGTTTAATGCCCACTCATGGTTCATTGCCTGTGAGGTATGTCATATCAAGCCGGAACAGGGTTCAGTGGTGGTCTACCGCTGGCTTGATAACAAGACTGGACACGAACTGACCACCCTGACAGGCGAGAACGGGGATTACGGCGCAACCATCGTTCCCCTGAAAATCGACAACGGCAAAACAAGTCGTCTGGACAGGTCAGAAGATGATTTCATAAGGGAATATCTGCAAACAAGGGATAAACTGAATGATGAGCAAAAGAAGGCCGCAGAGGAAAGGATGCACGAGACAATGACGAAAGACCCGGTCTTCTGTGATCAATGCCACAAGGAAAACGGCTTTTTCAACTTCACGGACCTGTTGTACACGCCGCAAACCGCGAAGTACCTTGAAACGCTTGACATGGGGGCAATGGCCAAAACCTACAAGGAATTCCATTTCCCCACCCTGTTTGATAAGTAATCATCCGGTAAGAAAACCGGCCGGCAGTCAAGGCAGTACAGTCACTGTAACCGCTACAGGTTTCCTTTTGGTTGCAGGTATTTCCGCTGCAAATCCGTACCAGAACAGGCCGACTACTGTCTCCTTCTGTCTGTCAATATGTACAAGATCATAAAAGCGATCCTCTTTTGTTACCTCACCCGTCGTCCATTTGGCACCGATCCCCTCTGCCCAGAGTAACAACAGCAGATTCTGGGCGACACAGCAACAGGCCGCATAGTCCTCACGTTCACGGACCGGATCAGGAGAATTCGCACAGGTCAGAATCAGCCAGCCTGGTATCTGTTGCCACCTCTTCAACTTTATCTCGGCCGCCCTTTCATTTTTTGCTTCCCTGGTGATCTCTGCTTTCAGGTAACAAATCCTGTTAACAGTCTCTTTGCCGGGAAGATAAAAATGCCAGGGCTCCGTTAAATGATGATTGGGTGCCCATCGGGCAAGATCAAGCGCCTTTATTATCTTTTCAAATTCCGGCACCGGCTCCTCCTTGAAATTATGTATCGTCCTTCTGCTGCGTATAATTCCCGTGAGCGACCTATCTGCTTTTGACTGTCTGTTCATATTTCATCAACCTGGTTTAGTCATGGAATAATGATGATTACTCTCCGCTTTCCGCCCTCATTTTATTTATATTCAACAACAGTTTATTCAGCTCCTTGCTGGCCTCGCTCCGGGGAGGAGTAATCTTCAGGATTTCCCTGACATAAGCCTCGGCACCATCATAATCATGTGTCTTTATTGCCTCTCTGACTGCTTGCTGATACTTGTCAGCGATATCCTTGAGTTGCCTGCGTGCCTGTCTGTCCTGCGGGTTTGACTTTATTCGATCCCTCAGCGTTTGCAGGGTGCTACGTTCTGCATCGGGGATCTGCTTCCCTGCGGTTTCCATTTCCGGTTGCACCGCAATTTCAGCAGGTCCTGTTCCGTCATCTTCATTTATTTCTTGTTTGCGTCTCTCTTTTTCCGCTTCCAGCCTGTCCCGTGCTGATATCACCTGCGGGTGATCCGGGTTGATACGCATCGCCTTGTCCAGATACTCTCCGGCACTGGCAAGATCATTCCCCTGTAATGCATTCTTCATCATTCGAAGATATTCATCAACGACACGATCCAGTCCATTGCGCGCCTCCGCATTATCCGGATCAATTTGTAATACCGCCCGGTATTTCTCCACTGCGTTATTGCCCGCAGGTGTGGTTAAACGTAATGCATCCAGGTCCTGTTTCGCACCTGACAGCAGTTGATCAACCGTTTCTCTCGTTTTACCTGATTCTCCGGTTGCTTCCGTTGTTGCGGCAGCAGAGGGCCTATTCACCACGGCAGACCTGTCTGCCGGTTGAACAGTGGCTTGCCCTGGCTCCTGACCGTTTCCTGCAATTTCTTCATGCCTGTCGTGTATTCTGTTCAAAACGGCCAAAAACACAAAGATACCGCACACAATGGCAGCCCATTGCAGAGACTTTGTTAAAACACTTCTGGATGCTTTATCTGCCCTGGGAAAAACAGATGTGTGCCCTTTTTCATCCTGTGCCCGGGACACCTGACTGCCCGGCAATCCCGGTTCCGTCACCGCGACGGTAACTGCCTCAGGTTCAGCCGGGTTGCCGGCTTCCGCTGCCGCTGCTGCCCCCGGCGTGGCATGACTGGCAAACTCCTGTTTCCATTCGACAATGGTTTGTGGACGGTCCTCAGGCCGGAACGCCAGGGCGTGATCAATGGCGGCAAGAAAACCACTGGAATAGCCCTCCGGCCTGATTTCAGAGGCCTTGACAAAGACATCCCGGGACGCATGTAACAGCGCCTCACTGCGATCCATGGCATCCGCAGGTGACCGGCCGGTGACCGCACGATACAGGGTGGCACCCAATCCATAGATATCGGTCCAGGGCCCCTGCCTGTCACCCTTGCCGACATACTGTTCAAAAGGCGCAAACCCGGGGGAAACCATCGCGGTCAATGTGCGGGTTTGTTCGCCAAAAGACTGGCGTGCGGAACCAAAATCCAGTAATACCGGACTGCCGTCTTCCCGTATAAAAATGTTCGGTGGCTTGATGTCCCGGTGAATAAAGCCGGCGGCATGGATCTGTTCCAGACCGTCCAGTATGGGCAACAGGATTGCGTTGACCTCAGCCTGGCCCAGGGTCTTGTTTTCCCTCAGCAGTTCGTGCATGCCCCTGCCACGTTCATACTCCATAACCATATAGGCCGTGTTGTTTTCCGCAAATACGGCGTTAACCCGAACAATATTCGGGTGTTTGAATCTGGCCAGGGTCTGTGCCTCGCTCATGAAACGATCCAACCCCCATTTGAAATGCTCCCCCCGCTCATTCGATACGGGGTGTATCGAGGCATCCGCCTCCCGTATGGCCAGATCGACAGGCAGGAATTCCTTGATCGCGACTTCCTGCTGCAGATTGGTATCATCGGCCAGATAGGTAATACCAAAACCACCCTGCCCCAGTATCTTTTTGATGATATACCAGTGCAGCCGGTAGCCGGGTTGCAGTGAATTGCGGTGACTATCCATGGTCGGATTACTTATTATTGATGCCCCATTACCAGCACGGCGGCCCCTTGCAATTCACCATTGCGTAAACGGTCCAGTGCGATGTTGGCATCTTGCAGCGGGAACAGTGTTGTTTCTGTCTTCATCGGCATGCTTGCCGCAAGCGCAAGAAAAGCCGCACCATCCTCACGGG
>MGXK01000139.1:11120-11706 GCA_001802375.1 Gammaproteobacteria bacterium RBG_16_51_14 | reverse complement strand
GCCGTTCCCCCCACAGGATTGCATAGGGAAACGCCGGGATATCTGTCATGTGAATACCGGCACAAACGACGACACCCCCTTTCCGCACCGCCTTTAAGGCAACAGGTACCAGATGCCCCGCCGGGGCAAAGATAATCGCAGCATCCAGCAGACCCGGTGCTGTTTCTTCCGAACTCCCTGCCCAGCTTGCCCCCAGCCGTGCCGCAAAGCCCTGTGCCGCCTTATCACCCGCCCTGGTGAAGGCATACACCTCCTGTCCCTGCCCGATTGCGATTTGCGTCACGATATGGGCTGCTGCACCAAAACCGTAGATGCCGAGCCGCCTGGCAGCACCGGCCATAATTAATGAACGATAGCCGATGAGTCCGGCACATAACAGGGGGGCAAGCTCAGCATCCGACCTGCCCTGCTGCAGGGGGAAAACAAAGCGCTGATGGGCGACGGTATAATCTGCATAGCCGCCATCCATCTGGTAGCCGGTAAAGCGTGCAGCGTCACAGAGGTTTTCCCGGCCAGTAATGCAATAATCGCATACCCCGCAAGTATAACCGAGCCAGGGCACGCCAACACGATCACCCGGTTTAAT
>MGXK01000139.1:8060-11085 GCA_001802375.1 Gammaproteobacteria bacterium RBG_16_51_14 | reverse complement strand
CCACGATCTCATGTCCGGGGATCAGCGGCAGTTTTGGTTCTGTCAGATCACCATCGCAGACATGCAGATCGGTACGGCAGACGGCACAGGCATGCACCCTGATCAGCAGCTCGTCCGGACCGTATCCAGGCAATGGCCGTTCTTCAAAAAGCAGTGGTTTCCCCTGTTCATGCAAAACCATTGCCTTCATTGATGTTTATCCGGGCAGGAAATGATGAGCCGCTAAAAACCGCAGCGGTTAGCACCGCAACATGGGCCGCCATTTTCACAAGGGGGTGTCTGTCCACTCCCCAGATTTTCACTCCTGATTACATTGCCACCCGTGATCAGTTTCCTGACAGGCGCATCCGCAGGCGTTTTCCCTGTTTCCAGTCCCGCCTGCCTGCATAAGGCGCCCCAGCTGGAAATGACCTGGTCCATTCCATGGCGGACCTCAAGCGTCACTCCATTCAAGTCACAACGATAATCATATGACGGCATTTATCTACCTCCATCACTATGGTTAATTATTATTTTTCCTGTCGTCTCCGAACAGTTGGTCAAGTTCCCTGCGTAGCCTGTCTGCTGCATTGATTGCCTTGTCATTTTCCTGCTTCGATTCGATCCCAAACAAGGCATGTAATCCCGCCTTAGCGGCCTGTGTCTGACTGCCCCCGGCAGGCATATAGGCATGCGGACGAGGTTGAAAGTAACCACAGAAATTCGCCCTCTCCTTTTCCTTGACGGAATCAGCGACTGGTTCACGACACTGATCCGCTACCTTCCTGTCATAAAATTCACACAATCTGCAAACGTGCAACTCGGCATGACACAGCCTGCACTCCGCCAGCCGGGCAAGCGGCATGGGCAGTCCATGAATCGGCCCGCCACACTTCCAGCAGACGAGATCAGTATCCATTTCAATCCGCGCAGAAATTATAAATCCACGCAAAAACAGCACCACCGATGCCTGCATCAACTGCACCGTACAAGGTGCCGATGAAGACACTGGCGACATCCCCACCGACTTTGTAGCCGGGATAGATTGAACTCACCACTTTCAGAAAATCGACACCATAAGACGGCCAGATGATACCGGCCATACCCACCAGGAATATGGACCCACTCCACAGAATGGCCGAAGTGATAGCAAACCCTTTCACCGAAAATTTCATAATGCGCCTCCCGCTCCCGGTTAAATCCAATCTTAATTAACATTACATACTGAAGACAATGCCTTGACAATTCAATATGGCCAATAATGTCTGATATTATCCAACAAGACAAAATTCAGTAAAGACGGTTCGACTATACAATGCCGGCACTCCAGCAAACCCCGCCGCAGGATTCACGCTTCATTATCGAGGAATTTGCACCGGCGTATATGACACTTTATCGCGAGGGGAAACTCAGTGACCGTTTAAAGGCAGCGCTTGCCGGGCTGGAGGATTGCTGTGCCTGTCCGCGAAACTGCCATGTGAACCGCCTGGACAACGAGAAGTGTGTATGCAGGACCGGTCGTAATGCCATAGTCGCCAGTGCATTTCCGCACTTTGGTGAAGAGGATTGCCTGAGTGGCAGCAATGGTTCAGGGACGATCTTTTTCAGCCTTTGCAATCTGAGGTGTGTTTTCTGTCAGAACTGGGATATTTCCCAGCGGCCTGCCGGCAAGGAATGCAGCGCTGACGCGATTGCCGGATTCGCCCTCCACCTTCAGTCACAGGGCTGTCATAATATCAATTTCGTCACACCAGAACATGTCGTTCCCCAGGTGATTGAGGCAATCATCACTGCCATTCCGAAGGGTTTACGGCTGCCGGTTGTTTACAATACCAGCGCCTACGATGCAATTTCTTCCCTGCGCCTGCTGGATGGCCTGGTTGATATTTACATGCCGGACTTTAAATTCTGGCACAGAGAAAGTGCACGTCGTCTTGTAAAGGCCAAGGACTACCCGCAACGGGCACGGGAAGCGATCCGGGAAATGCATCGCCAGGTAGGACCATTAAAATTCGGGCCAGACGGTATTGCCAGACGGGGGATGTTATTACGCCACCTGGTGATGCCGGGGCAGGAACTGGAAGCGACTGCCATCTTCCAATGGCTGGCAGGGGAGATCTCGCCTGATACCTATGTCAATATCATGGACCAGTACCGGCCAGCGTATCAGGTTGAAGATACCACACGGGATGGAACGCCGAGATATGCTGATATCCAACGCCATCCAAACGCCGGGGAACTGAAACGGGCAACCATCGCCGCACGAAAGGCCGGACTCTGGCGCCTGGTCACCCGCTGACCTGAATATATTGAGGTCAGCCGGTATTAAACGAAACAAACCCCTGCATGGGAACAGGAATGGTTATAAATCTATGACCCGGATCAGCGTCATGTGCATCCCTGCTTTGGAAATATACCAGCGTACAATAAATCCTGCTGCAGCAATTACCTTGATGAAAACATCCAGAATTCATGATTTGATATTAAACTGATAACGGACCGTCCCTGTTATCTCGCCATCCTCATCAAAGGACCGCTCGGCGAATGTCAGCCTGGCATCACGATCGATCATCAGCACGCTTGAACTGCGGGTACCATAGTCCCGGCTTCTTACAAAAACAGGCGCAAGCATACGTTCCTGGTCAAGGCCGACGCCGGTATCCGGCAAGGACTCATCCGGGAAGGGGGAACGATCCGATAACAGGGCAAGAATTTCCTCCATGTCGATTGCTATCCCGGCTTTCATTAACCGGCCAAGCCCATGTTTCCCTTTTTCAACCTTTGGCCACGGCATATCAAGCAAACCATTGCTGCAACCATACAGCCCGGCAGCCAGTGCGTGTATCCCACCGGTCTGACTGGTGAGGCAATGCATCCCGGATTTGTCACCCAAAAATAAATTAAAGCCGTTATATCGATGACGATCAGCTTGTACTGCATGCAGGTATTCATTCGCAGTTGGTGATTGCAGCAGAAAATTGATAACCAGATCACCGCGAGAAAGTGCATTTTTCCTCTCTGCCGAGGGATCGCGATAATTGGTAAC
>MGXK01000139.1:0-7827 GCA_001802375.1 Gammaproteobacteria bacterium RBG_16_51_14 | reverse complement strand
CATGGTTGCAAGTCCATGGAAGTTTATATTTGCAGATCCCGTGCATAGAGATATGAAATGATTTCCTGATTTGAAGTTTCCAGATAGGCCCTTTCCTTATGCGAGAAATCCCTGATCTGATTGGAACCAAAGGATCGGAAATATTCCTTGATTTCGGCAAGGAGCCTTAATTCAGAATCACCGAATACAGACAAGTCAGGCTCAACACATGCAATCAGATTATAGCCGGAGAAATCTCCAAAAATAATTTCCTCTACCTTCAGGTCATTTCCCCTCAGTAATTCAGCCGTAAAAAATTCATAATTCTCAGGTACCGGGCCATGTTCCAGGTGAACATAGCGAACCCCCGTTATGGAAACGGTATATTCCTTAAAATGCCTGAAGTCGACATAGAAAAGCAACTTGTTCAGTTTTGTTTTTAATGCCCCACCCTTACAGAAAAACAGGATTGCATTGAAAAGTTTTGATAATTGCAACCGGTTATAACCACTGAATTCATCCGGGGCATAGCGCCCGAATTTCTCCTCAAAGAGCATTTCAAAGGAATTTGCTTCATCCTCTTCAGCATCAATTTCCTTGAGAAGCCGGTCGCGCTTCTCATCACACAGGACTTGCGGGCTTTCTTCAATCAGTTTTCTGAGATTATGCGGCTCCATGGCGAGGCGCAGAAGTTTCTCATGGGCATCCACTTGTAACGCGCCATTCTCATACCGGCTTAACGTGGCGCCACCCCAACCAAGAATCTGACTCAATTCCTTCTGCGTCAGCCCGTAACGTTTTCTCCACTGCTTTATATCGTCAGGCTGGAGCATGTCATAACGGCGGCGATATTCCTTATACACCGTTACAAGGGGATCGTGATCACGCGTATTCTCAAACGTCTCACCGCATTCATCACATTGATAATATTCAACAGGGACTTCAATAGACTCACCACGTACCTCAAAGCGCTCGTTTTCTTTAATATGCCTGATACTGGTTTCTTTCTCACAATGTGGGCATATTTTTTTCATGGCATTTCTCCTCCGGTCATTCCTGAAGGCTACCTTTATATGGATATTTCAAAGGATGTGTTGAGATATGAAATGAAATACATTTGGCAATATTTGAACAACCGACTTCGATGACTTTCAGTTTGATATACACTTCGTATCCGTCAAAATTTTTCCCAAACTCCCAGAGTTCTCCCGGCCTGCCCTTATCAGGCAATGGTCCTCTGCAATAATCCGTCACGGATAACCCCATCAGAATTTCTTCCAGGTCCTTCTTGGTGTAACCAAGGTAATTCAATGTCGCTATAGTGTCTGGCCTGGGGACTAAATCTATACCACCAGAAGCTGCGACCTGTTTGAATTTCAGAAGGAATTTTATGACCTCATCCGACACCTCATCTCCTTATTCCCTGTATCGGTTGTAATCAGCAGCAATATATATCAATTGATATTATTATATCAAATATTCTATTAATTGATAAATCAATAAAACCTTCTGATAGTGATGTAAAACAATCTAATTAATTGTATTTAATAAGGATTGCTTGATTTATAGGGTGTTTTTTGATCTTTTGAATCCTGACCATTGCATCCATAGCTCCTTTCGTCATGCGGGCAATGATCCGGTATCCCGGTTTATGAGCCATTCACTATCTTTATCTTTCTAAATATTCCATTTCGCCTGTTATCCAACCCAGATATAAATCCCTGCCATTAATTTTACCCACGTAATGAACAGCATTTAACTTCGCTTCTATCTCATACAACTTTGCAAATGCCATATAATCCTCAAACCATTCATGCGTCTGGCTGAATGAGTGTACCAACATCAAGGCATACGGAGTGCAGAACCGCTCAGCCTCAAGCAACGCGGATGCTGTACGATGTAACAATTGATACCGAATATTGGAAATATCCTTGTTATTCAGCTTCAGTAAATTCACCAGAAACCCCAGCCGTTCCGATTTTCCCGGAGAAGCGTTTTCCATCCATTCAGTCACCAATGGCCCAAATGGCTCAGCGACTTTTCCCTCTACGGCAATAGAAATCAGTTCTCCTTTTGATTTAGCCAGAACAAACAAATCTGTCTGTGATGCTCGCCCACCCTTCGGGGGCAAATCAACCTTATGTTCAGGAATACCCAGAATAAATTCTACTGAATGGAACAATTCAAATGGAGAGGACTGGAAAACATCAACAACTGACTTTGGAAATCCATGCGCCTCTTCCCAACAATAAGCCAACGAACACGCAGAGTAACCACTCTTCCAATGTTTATCTGGTTCGGCCAGAAATTCTTTCCATGAATCTGGTCCTTTGGATGGAACATAAATCATTACTGTTTGACCATCTCATTACTATTAAAGCATTCCCAGCCTTTTCATTGACTCTTCAATAATTGGCCTGAATTTTGGAGGACACGGAACTTCACGTTTGGTTTTAGAAATACGATTAGATGAAATTCCCGGTTTTAATCCATTAAGCTCTTTAACGTGTGCTATCCAGCAGGATTTAACTGTCCGGCCATGACGTTTCCTGACGTCTTCCTGAATATCTTTATATGTTGCCATTTCTCTATCCGCCTGAAGTTTTCAGAAGCATAAAACTGAATCTATCCAAAATTAATTTCTTGCGTTCATCGATAAATGCATCGTGTCCATCTATTATCCAGAGTTCCTTTATTGTTATTATCATGCACGAGCGGAACGTCAGGTTTCCCTTGTTCATCCCGTAACATAGGCCACCTGAAAGAAGGTGCCCGACCCGCCCGGGTCCCCTGATCAGGTTTTATTCCGCGCCATGTCGAGCAGGGGTTTGACCAGGTCCAGTGGTATCGGAAACGCAATCACGGAACTCTTCTCGCCTGCGATCTCCGTCAGTGTCTGCAGGTAGCGCAACTGCATGGACAGTGGATTGCCCGCCAGGACCTGGGCCGCCTGCAAGAGTTTTTCCGAGGCCTGCAACTCACCCTCGGCATGGATGACCTTGGCGCGCCGTTCGCGCTCTGCTTCGGCCTGCCGGGCGATCGCCCGGATCATGCTTTCATCAAGGTCGACATGCTTGATCTCCACGTTCGCTACCTTGATACCCCAGGCGTCGGTCTGTGCGTCGAGGATCTTCTGGATATCCCGGTTGAGTTTCTCTCTCTGCGAAAGCATAGCGTCCAGCTCGTGCTGACCCAGAACCGAGCGCAGGGTGGTTTGTGCCAGCTGGCTGGTCGCGACATGGAAATTTTCGACCTGGATGATGGCCCGCTCCGGGTCAATGACGCGAAAAAAGACGATAGCATTGACCTTTACCGAGACGTTGTCCTGCGAGATAACATCCTGGGTCGGGACATCCATGACCACGGTACGCAATTCCACCCGCTCGATTTGCTGCACAAACGGAATAAGCACGATCAGTCCGGGACCCTTGACGGATGTGAAACGACCAAAGGTGAACACCACGGCACGTTCATACTCACGCAACACCTTGAGAAACATCGGCGCAATAATGATCAATCCGATGAGGATATAAATCAATGTAGTCATCTCAGCTTTCCTCCTTAACGTGTTCCACACTTAATACAAGACCGTTGACTGCCGTTACCCTGACCTTATCGCCACACCGCATCGATGTGTTCGAACATGCCTGCCAGATCTCCCCATGCACGCGTATGAGTCCCGATTCCTCGTAATCCTCCAGCACCTGGCCGGTGCTGCCGACAAGCTCTTCCCGGCCCGATACAACGGGTTGCCGATGGGCGTTGAATACCGCCCTGACCGCAATCAGGAAAAACGCGGCGGTCACTACGGAAACAGCACTGATAACGGACATGGACACGTGATAACCAGATCCCCCGGTATCGAACAGGATAATGGAACCGATGACAAATGACACGATCCCGCCGAAGCCCAGTGCACCAAAACTGGGGACAAAGAGTTCCGCAATCATAAAGCCGATGCCAAACAGTATCAGCGCGAGACCCGCATAGTTTACCGGCAGCAATTGCAAAGAGTACAGGGCGAGCAACATGCTGATTGCACCGACAACGCCGGGCAGCACATATCCCGGGTTGGCGAGTTCGAAAAACAAGCCGTAGATGCCCAGTAACATGAGCATATAGGCGATATTGGGATTGGTTATCACGGCCAGAAATCCGGTCCGCCAGTCCGGCTCGTACATCTCGGTAACCATGCCTGTCGTATCCAGTATCACATCGTGGCCACCTGCATTTACTGTCCGGCCGTTGATCCTGGTGAGCAGATCGGAAACATCCTCTGCGATGACATCAATCACACCCTGAGCAAGCGCCTGCTCGGAGGACAGGCTGGCCGCCTCGCGGACCGCCTGAACTGCCCATTCGGCGTTGCGACCGCGCAACTCGGCCAGGCTGCGTATATAGGCGACGGCATCATTGACCATTTTTTTCGTCATCGAGTCCTGCCCGACCGGGGCCTCCGTGTCCTCTTGCCCATTATCTTCTGATTTCTTTTCAGACCCTTCCTTTTCAATGTCAGGTGTCATTGGCGGTTTGATGTCAGGGAAACCTCCCATCTGGACTGGTGTGGCAGCACCCAGGTTGGTCCCCGGCGCCATGGCCGCTATATGCGCTGCATACAACATATAGGTGCCGGCACTCGCTGCGCGTGCCCCTGAGGGAGAGACATAGATCACGACAGGCACCGGGGAGGCCAGCATGTCCCGGATGATGTCGCGCATGGACTGATCGAGTCCGCCTGGTGTGTCCAGACGAAGAATTACGAGCGAAGCACCGTCTTCATGTGCCTTGCCGATACCACGCCGGATGTAATCGCTGGTCGCGGGACCGATGGCGTCGGCTACCGTTAATACCAGCGTCTTTCTGGCCGGAGATTCGGTTAACCCTGCCGCTGCAAGGAGCATGGCAATGGCAAAAATACTGCAATGGATTAAACGCACGGTTATTCGTCCATCATGGTTATCAACTCTAAGCATAGCGTGTTACTGGTAAAATATTACACATCCTGGCAGTGAATGATAGTATCCAACCGTTGAATACCCGGCAGCCATCAGGTAACAAAACGACTGGATACAGGTCATAATGTCAGAATCTGCAAAGGAGTTTTGTTATGCGGCATCGAACATCATGACAAACAGCCCCGGAAAATCTGTCGACACCGACAGCATGGATGTCGTCTACGCCTACCATGACCGTACCAAACATCAGCCGCAACGCTATGCCCGTGCACCGGGCTATATGGACTGGGCTAATCAGCCCGATCCATTCCGGTATTACGATCAGGCGTCCCTGTTTTCCCTCGATCAACCATCCATTACCGACAGTCCCGGCTATGATTCATTATTCAAGACCGGGCAGGGATCGGTTGTCCCAATCAATCCGCAATCAATCAGCCATCTCTTCTTCGAGAGCCTTGCCATCTCTGCCTGGAAACAGGCGGGTGGAAACCGTTGGTCATTGCGGGTGAATCCTTCCAGCGGCAATCTGCACCCTACCGAGGCCTATCTGATCGCGGGGCCAATCAGGGGTTTGAGTGATGTGGCCGCCGTCTGGCATTATTGCGTCTACAGACATGCCCTCGAGCGGCGGTTGGTCCTGACCAGTGAAGAATGGACTGCCATCAGTCAGTACCTCCCCTCAGCTTCCGTGCTGGTTGCACTGGCCTCGATCCACTGGCGCGAATCCTGGAAATACGGGGAACGTGCCTTCCGTTACTGCCAGCACGATGCCGGACATGCGGTTGCGGCGGTGTCGATCGCCGCGGCGTTACTGAACTGGGATACGAGGCTGGTCGGGACTGTCACAGATGATGAACTGGCAATGTTACTGGGGATCCATCAGCAGCAGGGCCATGAGGCAGAACACCCGGACTGCCTGCTGGTCATTTCAGCCGCGGCGGGAGACAGCTTGCGGGATGACCCCGTAATCAAGCTGTCAACTCCACCGCTCGGGCGCTTAAAGACCGGTAAGTTTGATGGCGACCCAAACACACTAAGCAGTACACATCATGAATGGCCGATCATAGAAGCTGTCGCACAGGCGTGCCGTTATGATGGAAATCCTGTTCCGGGACACAACCATGAATCACGTGGAGAAGCAGTGCCTGCCGCTGAACTGACTGAAGACAGACAGATACCGGCACGACGCATCATCCGGGAACGCCGCAGCGCCGTTGCGATGGATGGACACAGCCATATCAATAGGGAAATATTTTACAGAATGATGATGCATATCACGCCTTGCCCGGACAATAAAATAATCAAGGTGCTGCCGTGGCGGGCAAAAATTTCAGTTGTCGCCTTCCTGCATCGTGTGCACGGCCTGTCACCGGGATTATATCTGCTGGTCCGCGATCCGTTCCATGAACCTTCATTACGAAAGACATTGCGTCCGGAATTCCGCTGGTCGAGACCCGCGGATTGTCCTGAATCCTTGCCTCTGTATCAGCTGCTGGAAACCGATGTGCGGGATACCGCGCGCATGATTTGTTGTCATCAGGACATCGCGTCCGACGGCGCGTTTGCCCTCGCCATGCTGGCAGAATTTGATGCCAGTCTTGAACAATACGGCGCCAGTTTTTATCCCCGCCTGTTCTGGGAAACGGGATTGATCGGTCAGATCCTGTACCTGGAGGCCGAAGCGGCTGCCATCCGGGCCACCGGCATTGGCTGCTTTTTTGATGATGTCATGCATGAGGTACTGGGTATCCATGATCATGCGTGGCAGAGTCTTTATCATTTCACCGTGGGCAAACCCGTGGATGATCCCCGCTTGCAGACATTACCCCCATACGGACACCTGCAAGGATTCATCGAAGACTGAAAATATACTTTCCTTCCCGGTATTATTATTGAATGCCTTCTGATATCTATCCGTTGGTATCGTTCATCGGGACCGTTGAGTTAAGCATCGCCCCGCCGGAACTGCCACCCTTTGCGTTCGATGCCATCGTGGAAGAACAGGATACCTGCTTGCTGCTGGGTCCCAATCCGGAAATCCGGGAGCCATGTGAGGACTATAAAACACTCGTCTTCAGGATGATTACGCAGCAACCGCGTTTACCTGGAGAAGTCATCGTCAGAAAAACCTGTCCCGCGAGGTTTCTTGCCGTCGTTCACGATCTTGAACAAGCACCCGCATGCAAGGAAGAATGGGTAGCGCATGCGCTTGACCATATCTTCAGTGAAGCAGGGAGTCACAGGATAACCACCCTGGCAATGCCTGTGCTCGGTACCTGTTACGGGACATTGCAATATGAAACATTCATCACCCTGTTACTTTCCACACTATCAGGCAGGAGTTCAATCTACCCGGAGAAGATCTGGCTGATCGTCCCGGCACCTGTGTGCAACCGGATCATGGAACTGCTTGTGCACCATTAGGCCGTTCCAGAGGCCCTGCTCCAGATAAAAAAAGCAAGTATGAAGTGCACATTCAGCAATAATGCCAGGTTCCATTCAAACGCATCTTCCACGTCCCTGTGCCCGGCATAAAACGCGCTTGAAACAACATAGCTGATACCCACCACCAGTATTAACATGCACAGACCCATTAATGATCGTGTCAGCCAGCTTGCCAGTTCAAGATCATGCCGTCGGACACTTTCGATCAGCAACCAGGTAAACAATAGCTGGGCAAGCCAGGTCAGCGTGAAAGCAAGGTTCACAGCAATATAGCGCAGGTGCCTGAACAGATCGCCCTGGATACCCAGACTGAACGTGTAGATAATCAGGAACAGCGCTGCCGCCATCCCCAGTATGCGCATGCAGGCACGTCCCTGCCTGTAGTTATTACACCACTGGCAAAGCCAGTGATAAGCCATGGCCCAGTAGACTATGACCAGCACGGCCA
>MGXK01000138.1 GCA_001802375.1 Gammaproteobacteria bacterium RBG_16_51_14 | reverse complement strand
GGACACCTTGCCGGCTCGGTGATCTATGCCAATTCTTCTCTGCGCGCCGAACCTGGCGTCATCATGAACAACCGCCGGGGACAATCCGGTCTATGGGGCTACTCCATTTCGGGCGATTTGCCGATCGTGCTGCTGCAGATCGAAGATCCGGCCAATATCAACCTGGTGCGCCAACTCGTACAGGCCTACGCATACTGGCGCTTAAAAGGACTGGCCGTGGACCTGGTGATCTGGAACGAAGATCACGCCGGTTACCGGCAGCTTCTGCAAGACCAGATCATGGGGCTCATTGCCTTAGGCACTGAAGTCAACGTGACAGATCAAGCAGGCGGCATTTTTGTAAGACCTGCGGACCAGATATCGAACGAGGACCGCATCCTGCTCCAAACCGTAGCTCGCGCCATCATCACCGACAGCCGGGGAACGCTGGCGGAGCAGATCTACCGTCGCGGCCCTGTAGGAGCGCTCATCCCGCACCTCACACCTACGGGAACTTACCGCGCCGAATCCACAACAGCCGTTGCATTGCCGCGCCGCGATCTGATGTTCTTCAACGGACTCGGCGGATTCACGCCTGACGGGCGCGAGTACATCATTACGACAACGCACGGGCAGGTGACGCCGGCGCCATGGGTAAATGTGCTGGCGAATCCGCACTTCGGAACCGTCATCTCAGAGAGCGGCCTTGCCTATACATGGTCGGAGAATGCCCACGAGTTCCGCCTCACTCCCTGGCACAACGATCCTGTGGGCGATTCGAGCGGAGAGGCCTTCTACATCCGAGATGAAGTGAGCGGCCACTTCTGGTCTCCCATGCCGCTTCCCAGCCGCGGGGCGATGCATTACGTCAGCCGGCACGGCTTCGGCTACAGTGTCTTCGAGCACACGGAGGACAGCATCAGCTCTGAGCTGTGGGTTTATGTGGCCATCGATGCAGCGATCAAGTTCTCGGTGCTGAAGGTACGAAATGAGTCTGGCCGATCGCGCCGGCTCTCCGCCACAGGATACGCGGAATGGGTTCTTGGAGACCTGCGGCCGAAAACGACAATGCATGTAGTCACCGAAGTTGACACCAACAGCGGCGCGCTCTTTGCCCGGAACTCCTACAACACGGAGTTCGCCGACCGGGTTGCCTTCTTCGATGTGGACGATGCGCCCCGGACCTTTAGCGGCGACAGGACTGAGTTCATCGGGCGCAACGGCACGCTTCGGAATCCGGCCGCGATGCATAGGTTGCGTCTCTCCGGCAAGGTAGGACCCGCTTTAGATCCATGCGCCGCTATCCAGGTTCCATTCGATCTGGCCGACGGGCAGGAGCGCGAGATCATCTTCAGGCTCGGCGCAGGGCGGGATGCCGATGACGCCGGCAAACTGGTGCGTCGTTTCCGGGGTCCTGCTGCGGCGCGCGACACACTCGAAGAGGTGTGGCAATACTGGAATCACACGCTTGGCGCAGTGCAAGTGGAAACACCCGACCAGTCCGTAAATATCCTGACCAATGGCTGGCTCTTGTACCAAACTATAGCGTGCCGTCTTTGGGCCCGCAGCGGATACTACCAGTCGGGGGGCGCCTTCGGTTTCCGAGACCAGTTGCAGGACGTGATGGCGCTCATCCACGCAGACCCGATCCTCGTGCGTGAGCATCTCCTCCTCTGCGCTGCCCATCAGTTCAAGGAGGGTGATGTCCAGCATTGGTGGCATCCTCCGTCGGGCCGGGGCATACGTACACACTGTTCGGACGATTTCCTCTGGCTGCCATTGGCTGCCTCCCGCTACGTTCTGAACACCGGAGACACCGGGGTATTGGATGAACCCGTCCCCTTCATCGAAGGCCGCCCGGTAAACACAGACGAAGACTCGTATTACGATCTTCCCGGCCTGTCTGAACAAGCGGCCAGTTTGTATGATCACTGTGTACGGGCCATCATAAGAGGCCTCAGCCTCGGCGAGCATGGCCTGCCGCTTATCGGCTCTGGTGACTGGAACGACGGCATGAACAGGGTGGGCGAACACGGCAAAGGCGAAAGCATCTGGCTGGGATTCTTCCTTTATGAAGTGCTCATGCGGTTCACTGAGATTGCACGCATGCATGGTGACCTCCCCTTTGTGGAACACTGCCAAAGGGAGGCGGCCCAACTTCGCCGGAATATCGAGCAGAATGGCTGGGACGGTGAGTGGTACCTCCGCGCTTACTTCGATAATGGCTCGCCACTCGGTTCGGCTGGTAATCCCGAATGCCAGATTGATTCCATTGCGCAAAGCTGGTCTGTTCTATCCGGCGCCGGTGATGCCAAACGCTCATCCATGGCAATGGAAGCAGTGGATAAGCGCCTCTTTCGACGGGACCATAGCCTGATTCAACTCCTGGACCCGCCCTTTGATAAATCGCCTTTGAATCCCGGCTATATCAAGGGGTACGTCCCCGGCGTCAGGGAAAATGGCGGACAATACACTCATGCGGCGATCTGGACAGCGATGGCATTCGCTGCACTGGGCGACAGCCGGCGCGCGTGGGAACTGCTGGCAATAATCAACCCGGTGAGACATGGGAAATCTCCGGAGGAAATTGAAACCTACAAAGTAGAACCGTACGTTGTCGCCGCCGACGTCTATGCGGTCTCACCACACAGTGGTCGTGGTGGATGGACATGGTACACGGGGTCAGCCGGCTGGATGTACCGGCTTATCGTGGAATCACTCCTTGGACTGAGGCTTGAAGTAGACAAACTGCGTTTCGAACCTTGCCTCCCTGCGGAGTGGGAGATGTTCAAGGTGCATTACCGATACCGGAAAACCATCTATCATATCACTGTCCGGCAAACGCCCGCCGCCAATAATAAGATGATCGGCGAGACGAGTGTTACCATTGATGGCGTTGAGCAACACGACAAAACTATTCCCCTTGTTGACGACCGTCAGGAACACTCGGTCGAAGTGAGGATACCTGTTGCAAGGGGATGAGAAAAAGTAGACTGTACCTTATCGCAACGTCAGCAATAATGCCGGTAGACACAACCGCAATATTTATCTAAAATGGCTGCATAGGAGGTGAATTTGATGTCTGATGTCAATAGTGGACACGAAATGACTCATGCTATAAGGTACCTTTCATAAAATTGCCGTTCGTGGGATGCTGGGGATAAATATCCCAGTCTTTCCTGTCGCCGCCGCCGGTTATAGAATATTTCAATGTATTCAGTGATCTCTTGAATTGCTTCTCGCCTGCTTGAGTAACGGCTGTGATGGACAAGCTCGCTCTTGAGCGTTCCCCAAAAGCTCTCCATAGGGGCATTATCATAGCAGTTACCTTTACGACTCATGGATGCCTTCATCCCTAACCGCTCAAGAAGCTCTCTGTATTCATAGGAGCAGTACTGACTCCCTCGGTCAGAGTGGTGGATAAGGCCTTCAGTCGGCCGTTTCTTTACAACGGTCTGTAGCAGGGATTTATTGACCAGTTCTTTGGTCATCCGGCCTTCCAGGGCATATTCCACAACCTCTCCAGTAAAAATATCCTTGTGGCCTGCAAGATAGAGCCAGCCTTCTTCTGTGGGGATATAGGGTAAAAGTAGGTCAGAGACGCCCCCTCCTTCTGTAACCAGCTTTACTGCCTCTTCTCGAAACTCTCTTGTGTACTTCCCATTTGGAATTTTTTCCATTCTGACACCTCCCGTTTGTATTGTACCAAACTTTCGTGTCCACTTTCTTCGACTTACCTCAAAATTCCCGTTGACAGCAAAATTCCATCCTGCTATCTTAGCTTCAGAAAAGCAAATTCATGGTGCGTAGTGCGATAAAAAATGCCCTTTCCATCCCCCAGAGATTCGTTTGTCCCCGCCATCCTCACCGTCATCATCAATTGGAATGGCCGGGACGACCTTTTGAAATGCGTGGGGTCGATCAAGAATTTAGATTATCCTCAGGATCGCTATAAAATCCTT
This sequence comes from Gammaproteobacteria bacterium RBG_16_51_14, assembly GCA_001802375.1. Lineage (GTDB taxonomy): Bacteria > Pseudomonadota > Gammaproteobacteria > Eutrophobiales > Eutrophobiaceae > RBG-16-51-14. The sequence goes on along the minus strand of MGXK01000138.1, from coordinate 5,835 downwards.
GTCGTGGATAATGCTTCGACGGATGGCTCTTGGGAGCAGCTTGAACGAATTCATCCGGATATTCTTCTGATAAAGAATCCCAAAAATGCAGGGTATGTGAGGGCTGTCAACCAGGGTATTGAATTTGGGTTAAATTCGGGAGTCGATTACATCTGGATTTTTAATAATGATGTTGTTGTTGATAAGGGCACGCTGAGGGAGTTGGTGAAGGCAGGAGAAGGCAATGACAGGATAGGAGTGATCGCGCCGGTGATCTATTCCAGCGCTCATCCGCAAGTAATCGATCATGCCGGCTATAAGATCAATTTCTGGATCGGGTGGATGAAAAAGTTAAAATACGGGAAGGAAATTTTTAGCCGACCCAGCGCAAAGGTCGAAGACGTCGATTCGGTTCTGGGCTGTTCTAATCTGGTTAAAACATCTGTGTTTAAAAAAATAGGGACTTTAATGCCTATTTATGGATTGTACTTTGAAGAGACGGATTTTAATACCAGGGCCAGGCAAAAGGGTTTTCGTGTTGTCATCGTCAAAGAAGCCAAAGTCTGGCATAAAGGAGCTTCGACCATGGACAAGTTCATCTTTCGCCGGGCGTATCTCCTTTTGCGCAATCTTTTTTTGTTTGAATTGTTGAATGCTGGGTTCGTGCATCTCTTGGTTTTTATCCCTTATTATTTCCTGGTGCACGTGCCTTATTTTCTTATCCGGGGTTTATGGCTACATTTTCCAAAAAGATAAAACTTCTGCAGGGATTGATATCGGATGAAAAGGCTTACACAGGCCCTTTCTATGCGATGGTGGATATAGCCCTGGCAACAAAATGCGACTGTATTTCTTTTTCTCCTTTTTTGACGGTTCAGGGGAAGTCAACATCTCTGGCACTTTCTCTCGAGGAAGAGAAGGCGTTGCGTCTGGCGCTCTTGGAGTTAAAAAGAAAAATACGATCTCTTCCTTTAAAACATAATATTGACCGCGCGCTTCTGCGGTATAAGGTTGACCATGATCGTGGCTGGAAGGTGTCTTGTTACGTCGGATGGTTCCATGCGCGCATCCGGGTGGATGGCTCCGTGGTTCCTTGTGGCGCTTGCAACATCCTCGTTGGGAACCTTAAGGAAAACAGTTTTTCTGAGATCTGGAATTCTCCTTTATACCGGGATTTTCGAAGAAAGACTATCAGGCGCAAAGGCCTGGCGGGATTAAGCGAAGAGTGCGAGTATGGAATTCAATCAGGACAATAAACCCGTTGTTTCTTTCATCGTCGTGGTGAATACAAATTCTTCCTTTGGCGCTATTTTCAATCTCCTCGATTCATTCTATCCCCAAGAAGGGAGTATTCCTTTTGAATTTATTGTCATCGAGGAAGAGAATAAGGAAACGGAAAGGATTTATCGCCAGCGGTTTCCCTGGGTCAAGTTTTTAACTGTTGAGAAGATGTTGCGTGGCTCTTCTCTGCGCAATATGGCACTCTGCCATGCGAGGGGAGAGATTATTGCTTTCCTCGAAGACCATATTACGGTGAGATCGGATTATCTTAAAAATCTTATGGGATGTTTTGATGCAGGATATGGGATTGTCGGCGGGCCTGTAGAAAACGGAGCTACAAAATTTCCTGACGGCTGGGTTGAGTATTTTGCGGAATATAACAAATGGTTCCCTCAAATACCCGCGGGTGAAATAAATGATCTCCCCGGCTGCAATTTTGCTTATCGGCGGGAAGTGTTGGAGAAAATAGGGTTTTTTGAGAAAGGCTATTTTAAGCTGGAGTCGATTTTTCATGCCAAGGCCCGCAAACAAGGGTATCAGTTTTATTTTTGTCCAGCACTTTTGGTCAAACATTTTGATGAAAAGAGGCTCTTTGATTTTTGGAAATATCGGTTTGCCTATGGACGCCTTTTTGCCGCAAAACGCGAGTTTGGTCTTTTTAGGCGGCTTGCCTATGCACTTTTTTTTCCTTTGATCGCTGTCTACGAATATGTGCGCATCTTCAATCATGCCCGAAAGGATCGCGTTTTGTTGAAGAAATTGATTCAATGCACCCCATGGCTTTTGCCGACTTTATCGATTTGGGCTTTAGGGGAATGCGTGGGTTACCTTTTCTTTGTGAACGCAAAGGCCAAAAATTTATTCTTAAAAGTTTCTAAAGCGGCTAGTGCCCTTGTGATGCGTAAAGTTTTGATCGAATGCGACAGCATTCCTTATCAATTTGATCATGTGCCTTTAAAAAAAATATTGAATTGGATACGCGTTGAGGCATCGTTGTTAAGAAAACCCGAGAAGCCGCAAGGTTGGCCGACCCACCTTCAGATAGAGCCCACGGCATTTTGTAATTTAAGGTGCGCTTTGTGTCCTGTGACAGACGGGATGACGAGGCCTCTGGGCCATATGGATTTTAACATTTTTAAAAAGCTTGTCGATGAGACCGGAGAGTACGTTTTTCTTATGTTGTTGTGGGATTGGGGCGAGCCATTCCTGAACCCTTCTATTTATGAGATGATCGCCTACGCAAAAAGAAAAGGCATCAGGGTGATCTCGAGCACCAACGGCCACATTTTTAGAAATGCAAGAGAGGCGGATCGGCTTATTCGATCAGGGCTCGATACGCTCATTGTGGCGATGGACGGGGTTACTCAAGAGACGTATGAACGCTATCGCCAGGGCGGAAAGCTTGAAAAAGTGCTTGAGAGTTTAAAAACTGTCATTGCACGTAAGCGCGCCCTTCATTCAAGGACGCCTTTGGTTAATCTTCGTTTTATCGTGATGAAGCACAATGAACATGAAATTCCCGCGCTCAAGGAATTGGCGAAGTCCTTGGGGGTGGATGCCCTGACTTTAAAAACGCTGAATCCCTGCGCTAATAACACCTATCGAGAAAAAGAATGGACTCAGCGCGAAGATCAATTCTTGCCGAGTGATTTTCGCTACAGGCGCTTTGAATATGGTCCTGACGGGGAACCTCTGCGCCGTGAAGATAACGCATGCAAGAACCTTTGGAATGAGGCGACAATCCATTGGAACGGCACCGTGTGTCCTTGCACGTATGATTACGACGAAAGATATCCGCTGGGCGATCTAAGCCAAAATTCATTCAAAGAGATCTGGCATGGCTTCGCTTATCAGCGCATGCGCCGTCAGTTCAAGACAAAACCTCAAGCGCTTGCCTTTTGCCGCGAATGCAGCTATGCGTTCCGGGGAGGGAACTGCTTTGACGAAACAATGGCAGATGCCTTTTTTTATAGAGGGGAGCCCGCGCCTTAATGAAATTATCGTCCCAAGATCCCAGGGTGTCCGTGATCATCGCTTCGTACAATTCTAAAAAGACAATCGAAGATTGCCTTTTGTCTTTGGAAAGTCAGGCGACGGATAAAGCTTTTGAAGTGATTGTCGTGGATAGCTCTTCGGATGGTACATCAAAACTTGTTCAGGAGAAGTTTCCTCAGGTTAGATTATATACTTTTCCCAAGAGAAAATTTGTCGGTGATGCGCGCAATATCGGCATTCCAGGGGCCAAGGGGGATGTTATCGCTTTGATCGATGCGGATTGTATCGCGGATAAAAATTGGATTGAGGAAATAGTCAAGGCGCATCAATCTCAAGATCTTGCCATCGGGGGCGCCATTGGGAATGGGAATCCTAAGAGTTTCATAGGGTGGGCATCGTATTTTTGCGAATTTAGCCAGTGGATGCCGGGAGGCAATTCGCGATGGATGACAGATATTGCCGGAAGCAACATGTCCTATAAAAGGCAGGTTTTTCGGGAGTTCGGGCCTTTCATTGAAGGGACGTATTGTTCAGATACGGAATTGCACTGGCGCATGGTGCGGAGGGGGCGCCGTTTGCGTTTTGTGCCTTCGATCTTGATTTTTCACCGCAACATCGATGCGCTGAGAAAATTCTTAAGCCATGAATTTTCTCACGGCTGTTTTTTTGCTCAAGTGCGGACAAAGGCGCAAGATTTTTCATTGATCCGCAGATGGGTTTATATTATTTTTTCGCCTCTCATCCCGCTAAGGCTTTTTTTGAGAGACGTATGGAATAATTTTAAAAACAGGATTTACCTGCGCCATTTTTTAAAATCAATGCCTCTTTTGATCGCCGGGCTTATGGCGTGGTCTTGGGGAGAGTGCGTTGGTTATATCAAGGCTAAAAAATGAAGAGGTCGGTATCTGCGGCAGAGATTGTTTTTTTATGTTGCAGCACTTTGAAGGCATAGACAAACAAAAAACAAAAAGATATTAAGTTGACGATCAGGAGGACCAAGGGCGGTGCAAGAAGCCCCAGAGGTGGGATGAGCACGTAAGTTCCGATCGCAATAAGGATGAGCCTGGAGACATCTACGATCGCGACCAGAAACAGCTTGTTTAGGCTGTAGAGAGCCGCCTGGACAGATGAGTGCGCTGTCAGGACAACGTAGGCTAAAAGAAGCGCATTAAAAATCGGAACGGCGTCGTTGTATCGGGCTCCGAAAAAGAAAGTAATCACAGGCCCGGAGATGAACGTTAAGGGGATAGAGGCGAGCCCTGCGCAGAGCGTGATATTCAAAGATTTTTTGAGAAATTGTTCAAACTGTTTTTTTTCATTGAATCTTGCGACATGAGGCAGAAAAACAGCCTTCAGGGATGCCAAAAGAATGGGGAAGAGATACGTTAAGTTGGATGCGAGCCCGTAAATTCCTGCGGCCTTAGGCGTCATAAAGGTTGCAACGAGAAAGAGGCCAGCAACTGCAGATAAATTTCTGCAGGCTTCGGCCAAAAAGATCCACTTGCTGTGCGAAAAAAGCTTGAGGAATAAGTTTCTAAAAGGTTCAGTTTTTAACACAGGGCGTTTGGGGATCGCTCTGATCCCAAGGAGAACTCCTGCAGCGGGAGCAAGGCTGAACGCAGCAACGGCAACGTCCGTATTTAAAAGTCCCGTGACCGAAAACAGCAGGATGAGACAGAGCTTTACAGAATCCGCGGCGAGTTGTAGAAAGAAAGATTTTTTAAACCATTGATAGGTCCAGAATACAGATTTAAAATAATCTAAAAGCGAAGAGAACAAAACGCCCAAGGACGCGATCCTCAGGAGAGGGGTTAAGTTGGGCGCGTGGAATATTCGGATAGATACGGTTTGCGCTGTGAGGAAGATGAGAAGGGCGGCCAGGGTAGCCGTGAAGAATCGCAGGCGAAGCGTTGTGGCGACCACCTCAGCGGCTTTATGAAGGTCTCGACGGCCCAGATAGGATGAAGCAAGCTTTGTCATGCTTGTATCCAAGCCTAATGTGATGACGGAGGGGAGCGCCCGGGGGACAGAGAGCGCAATGCTGAACAGCCCGAATTGCGCGACGGAAAGCTTATGGGAGATCAGCAAGACAGCGAGAAACCCGAGCCCCGCGGCAAAGAGATTGCTTGAGAAAACAAAGTTGAAGGGCTCGGCGAAACGGGATCCGGTTTTGCTCAAGATGGTTGTGAGTGCCATGGATAGTATTCAACTATATACTTGGGTGGCCTTTCAGGTCAATACATTTTTATCCGCCACAATGCATTGGCGCGATGTCACTAAATTCGGCAAACCTACGGCGGATAACCCGCCAATGTTTTAATGTCGGGTTCATTTAGGCTTAGTTTGTTTAAGAGAGGTGTTCCACGATGAAGGTGAAAACGAAGTTATTTCATATTGTTCTGATTGTTGTTTGGGGGGTGACGGTCTATGCGAATTCCCGCCAAGGGGATTTTGTATTGGATGATTATACCCTGGTCAAAAATCGGAAGGGGAAGAAGATGAATAGGTATGAAATCATAATCTATTGGAGCAAAGAAGATGAGGCTTTCATTGCTGATGTCCCTGAGTTACCTGGATGTG
>MGXK01000137.1:416-56574 GCA_001802375.1 Gammaproteobacteria bacterium RBG_16_51_14 | reverse complement strand
AGTAAAGGAACAATACGATAACATCGCGTCCTGAATAAGGGTATCTGGTTTTCTGATGATTGAACTATTTGAAAATCAGGTTACTACGCAGAGGCTGAATGACACATAAATTTATAAGCGTTCCTGATCCTTTTCTTAAGGGTCTCATAAAATGAGATAATTGCATTTATGGACTCTGTTGAAGCACTTACTATCCGGCATCCGGTATTGTAAAAATCAGGGTTCCTGTTGATCTGGTTCCAGACGCCATTGATTACAAGCTGGATTCTTACATCATTATTCGGGATATCCACACAAACCGGAATATCTGTCTGCAATGGTATCTCATCCTTACTGATGAGCATGAGTCCACCATGATTGATATCATTTGCATTGCCCAATAATTTTCCCGTTGCCGGATCAATAATATCGAGATAGCAGAGTGAACGTCCAAGTTTGCGTCTTTCTTCCATTTGTTAATACCACCTGATCAATGCTTCGAGTAAATGTTGAGTAAAAAGCGACAAGGATTATGCCAGTTGCCACAGTTTATGCGGTTGCACAAATGATTGAGTAGAATATATATAGCTATCAATGGAATAGAGATACTTTCAGCTTGATGCTTGAGCCCTTGACCGCAGAAGATAATGATTTAATTAGCCAGACATTCCTATTAAGCATGACTATTGTCGTTTCATGACAACAATAAATCCGGAGCTTGATGGAGTGCATAAATATCGCCGAATCTCTCTATTGTTAGAATACTTAAACCACCGTAATCCAGAAGGGTTGACACATATATACAAATATATGATTGACCATATATACGTTTATACGTATATTTAATGCATGCAACTGCCCCCCGATACTTTTTTTCAGGCACTCTCTGATACAACCCGTCTGCGGTGTCTCCTGTTACTCAAACAGGAAACCGAGCTGTGTGTCTGTGAGTTCACACATGCCCTCTCCCTGATACAGCCAAAGGTATCCCGTCATTTGGCGATGCTGCGCGAATCAAGCATTGTTTCTGATCGACGCATGGGACAGTGGATTTACTACAGACTGCATCCGGATTTACCGGAATGGGCCCTTGCCGTACTGACTGCTGCCTTTGAAGGTAGTGCTGATACTGAACCGTTCATCACGGATCGTACAAATCTGAAGACGATGCCAAACCGGCCTGAAGACAGATGCTGTGCCTGATCTCTGCACATAGCAACCGTTATGAGCCGGAATAAACACATTCTTTTCCTGTGCACCGGCAATGCCTGCCGGTCACAGATGGCCGAAGGCTGGGTACGTCACCTTGCCAGTGAAGGGGTAGAGATAAAATCCGCAGGCATAGAGGCTCACGGCAAGAATCCACGGGCGGTTGCAATTATGGCTGAGGTGGGCGTGGATATATCGGGACAGGAATCAACGCAATGGACCCCGGAGATGCTGAACTGGGCGGACATTGTTGTGACGGTTTGCGGTCATGCCGATGAACAATGCCCGGCATTACCGACAGGCAAAACAAGGGAACACTGGCCTTTGGATGATCCTGCAAAGGCAACCGGGACAGAATCTGAAATTATGGAAAAATTTCGCAGTGTCCGTGATGACATTGAGTACAGGATACGCGGTTTGATAAAACAACTGGAACGGAAAGGGAACAAAGAATCATGAACAAGTTGAATAATACCATTGAAACACAATCCGCCGGTGCCGACATGGGTTTCTTCGAACGTTATCTTACCCTCTGGGTTTTTCTGTGCATCCTGGTCGGCATTGGTCTTGGGCATATTTCCCCCGATGTCTTCCAGGCAATAGGGAAATTAGAGATTGCCAAAATCAATCTGCCGGTGGCTGTGCTTATCTGGTTGATGATTATCCCCATGTTACTCAAGATCAACCTCAAAGAATTAAAAGGGGTAACACAGCACTGGCGTGGTGTAGGGATAACATTAATTGTAAATTGGGGTGTCAAACCATTTTCCATGGCCTTGCTCGGCTGGTTGTTCATCGGCTACCTGTTTCGTCCCTTACTTCCAGAGGCACAGATTGATTCCTACATTGCCGGTCTGATTATCCTTGCCGCAGCACCATGTACGGCAATGGTATTTGTGTGGAGCCACCTTTGCCGGGGTGAACCTCATTTCACCTTATCCCAAGTAGCACTCAACGACATCATAATGGTGTTTGCCTTTGCCCCGATTGTAGGGCTGCTCCTGGGATTATCATCAATCAGCGTGCCCTGGGACACCTTGCTGCTGTCTGTTGTGCTTTATATCGTAGTACCACTCATCATTGCCAATACTTTACAAAAATTTATACTTAACTACGAACACGGCTATGCCCGTCTTGCGCAGATCATTAAACAACTTCATCCCTTTTCCCTGTTGGCACTGCTCGTCACCCTGGTATTATTATTCGGATTTCAGGGCGAACAGATTATTGCCCAGCCACTTGTTATCCTTTTGCTGGCAATCCCTATTCTGGTACAAGTGCTATTCAACTCAGGACTGGCATATCTCCTGAACTGGGCTGTACGTTCACCCCATTGCGTGGCTGGTCCTTCGGCCTTGATCGGCGCCAGTAATTTCTTTGAACTGGCGGTAGCAACGGCAATTTCCCTGTTCGGATTTGAATCCGGGGCAGCATTGGCAACGGTAGTGGGTGTACTAATCGAAGTACCCGTTATGTTGTTCGCTGTAGGCACAGTCAACCGTACCCGTGCATGGTACGAGTGCCGTGCCGGGATAGTTGGCTACTAAGTGTGCTGCCTGTCATATATTTATGATTTCTATATAAAAATCCACACATCTAAAAGAATTATCTTCCCCCGGAGTAATCATTCCTAGTGGCGAGATCTGCATTGAGTGATACAATTTAAAATGTGCCGTGAAGATACTCCCGTGTAATCAGCACCAGGAGAAAATGATTTATGAAACCGATACTGTACAGAATATTACTGTCGATCCTTTTCTTTATCCCAACATCAGCGTTCAGTGGGGATGAAACGGTTGGTGATATTGCAGAAAAAGCTATGGACGCCGCGTTCTCTGAACTCGAACGACAGATAATCGAAGGCTATTATGGAGAAAAAAAAGCTGACCGGGATGAAGATGATGGTGTAGCCAAAAAGGAAAAGAAATCCAAAAAAGATAAAAAGGCCAAGAAGAAAGGATTGCCTCCAGGAATCGCAAAAAAACTGGAACGCGGTGGTCAATTACCCCCTGGCATCGCCAAGCGATCACTTCCTGATGATCTGGAAAGCAAGCTTCCACAAGCAGTAGGAGGGTTAGAGCGTGTCAAAAGTGATGGCAAGGTTCTTCTGGTAGAGACAGCAACAGGCATAATAGTTGATATGATCGATACCATGAGTAAACCGAAAAAATCAGTTAGTGATGAAGTTGCAGAAACCAAACGTAAAGCATCCGGGACATTGGTAGAAACAGGAGAGCCCGAAAAAAAATGGTGGCAATTCTGGAAATAAATCCTTGTTCTACCCATTTTTGTATACGGCTATAGGCAATGGAGAATACTCATGCTATTGAAAACATGGTTAATCAATTCAATCAAACCCGCCATTTTGATCTTTTTCAGTATCGGATTGGCAGGATCAGTCAATGCTGCGTCAAAAGCAGAAATAGACATTGAAGTTGAAGGCGCAATAGAGAATTTCAAGAAAGAAGTAACTGGAAGTGAGAAATTTCTTGCAAAAGCAGATGGCGTTCTAGTCTTCCCGGGCGTCGTTAAGGCTGGCTTTGGCGTTGGTGGTGAATATGGTGAAGGAGCACTACTCATCAAGGGGAAAACTGTTGATTATTACAGCACTGCCTCTGCCTCTATCGGTTTCCAGTTTGGGGCCCAGTTAAAGACAATCATTCTTGTGTTCCTGAACAAGGATTCACTTGAAAAGTTTCGTAATAGCAGTGGATGGGAAGCAGGTGTTGATGGTTCAGTTGCCTTGATTGAATTGGGCGTTGGCAAGGATATTAATACAATCAATATGGAGGATCCCATTGTGGGTTTTGTCTTCAGCAATAAAGGATTGATGTATAACCTGACTTTAGAAGGCTCGAAAATAACCAGACTTGCCAAATAAGACTGATTTCAGTGAACTTTACCTGACAGTCAACGCGTCATCACCGGCAACTGTTAGATCAAGTCTGAGCTTATACAACTGATTTCAGTACAAACCTGTTGAGCCAGACAATCTTTGCCTGGTTCATTTTTATAGTACCCACTTAACGCTATTTTTCTTTCTTGGATTTTTTATCTTTTTTGGATTTCTTTTCCTTCTTGTCTACACCATCATCTTCACTGTCCTCGTCTTCACTGCTTACGTCTTCACTGCTTACGTCTTCACTGTCCTCGTCTTCACTATTCTTGTCTTTATTCTTCACTTTTTTTTCTTTCTCATCCTTCCCCTCCTTTTCTGTTACCTCTTTAGTGCCCGCATATGCCTTCCCTTTCTCCAGGCCCTGTTCACTTTTATGTTCTTCAGAGGTTTCAATACCACTCTGTCTATTCTCCTCTTTAGCTAACAGGCTCGATGACAGGCCAAATGACAATATCAGAATGCTCAAAACTGTTAATTTTCGCATGTTATTTACTCCAAATGTTTTAACCTGAACTTCGATCATGAATTGTATAATCAAAGCCAATCATCTCATGTTCACAAATAACGTGAAACCAATCACATTCTATAAATTACCCTCTGGTTAAAATAAAACCCACTAGGAATAGAGCATAATCTAACCAATAGTAAGGACAAGCTATTGATTACTCAGAATGTCTTTATTGCTTTGTGCATCATAAAGTTATCTGGGCAATGTTAAATGCCTTTCTCAGTGTTATTTGTAAAGCAGATAGCAGGTAAAAACCAAAATCCAGAGTGAAATAATCACTGTCCCAGTTCGCGCGAGATTAACCTGTCTATCCGCCTTATCGACACCTTGAGTCATTGAGTACACACCCATGCCCGCAACGACTATTGTTACAAATAAGGCGAGAATGACAAGAACTGTTAGTAAATCCATCTTACTTTCCTGATAGAACCCTGTTTCTATAGAACATAATTCAATTGCAAGATAAGTAAATCCGGTTTGTGATGAATTGACATGAATCAAGACTCTGCAGAAATGACCTCCGCCATACTTGGGCAAGCTGGCATGTACAGAATGGGACGCCCTTGCATGCGCTACAAGAGCTCGGTGGCTGGAGTTGTGCAGATATGGTGAGACGATACGCACACCTCTCCAGCGAGCATCTAGCAGCTTATGCGGAGAAGATGTCCAAAGGAAAGGAATTGTACAGAAGTGGACACCGAACGGGCTACAAAAACGCTACAGTGTCTTATGCGAATTAGAGGTCGAATGCGCTTAATCCCTTGTGGAATATGGCGCGCCCGGACGGATTCGAACCGCCGACCCCCTGGTTCGTAGCCAGGTACTCTATCCAACTGAGCTACGGGCGCTAAGTCTGATCATGTAGCAGAGAGAGGGATTACAAAATACATCCCTGTATTTTGCCCTTACGGGCCAGCCTACGGCTGTTCAAATTTGCTCCCGGCAAATTTGTCAAACCCTCTTCTCGGGTTCGATTTCTGATTTCTAAGTCCAATTTATCAGGACGGGTCATCGACCTGTCCTGATAAATTTGGCGGAGAGAGAGGGATTCGAACCCTCGATGGGCTTTTAACCCATACTCCCTTAGCAGGGGAGCGCCTTCGACCACTCGGCCATCTCTCCGATATGCTGACAATAGCTGACTGGCAACTGATATTTTGCTTGTTATTGGGTATCCACACAGGCATCCCTATGCCCTGTTACAGGCGATCTGCCAGCTTCCCTCTTATTTCAAGGGTGCACAAGTTTGAAATCATCCCCATTGGTGATTAAATGCACATGCTATAATTTTCTATCTTATTGAATAATAAGATACCTTAGACTTGTTTCGATTGAATATTTCTCAGTCGTCGGTCTCGATAGGATCCTCATCAGGCGCGTTCCCGCCACCTTTCTCCTGCTGGATGCGATCATAAATTTCCTCCCGGTGTACAGCGATATCTCTGGGAGCATTTACCCCGATCCGTACCTGGTTCCCCCGGATCCCCAAAACAGTTACATTAACGTCATCGCCAATCATCAACGATTCGCCAACCCTGCGTGTTAATATCAACATCTCAATATCTCCTATATGCTTCCTTACCGTCCATCCGATTTAACGGACCCGGTAATTTGTAATTATAATCCAGAAAAGAACGAATCCAGCCAGTAATTACTCTCCGCCAGGGGATGTATTATTCTCCAACCCGAATGCCGAATGTAATGTTCTTACGCCTAATTCAAGATACTTTTCGTCAACAACGACCGAAATCTTGATTTCCGAGGTCGATATCATTTGTATATTGATACCTTCATCAGCCAACGCCTTGAACATCTCACTCGCTATCCCTGCATGTGAGCGCATACCAACTCCCACAACAGAAATCTTGACTATCCGTTTATCACCCTTAACATCCCTTGCATCCATTTCGACAGCGGTATTTTTCAAAATATCCAGGGCATTTTCAAAATCATTGCGGTTGACCGTAAAGGTTAAATCCGTCGTGTTATCCTCACCTACATTCTGGACGATCATGTCAACTTCAATATTGGCATCTGCAATTGGCCCCAGTATCTTAAAAGCGATCCCCGGTTTATCGGGGACACCGACGATGGTGAGTTTTGCCTCATTACGGTTATAGGTAACCCCCGAAATTAAAGCCTGTTCCATATTTTCTTCGTCCTCAGCGGTGATTAATGTCCCCGGATTGTTTGTGAAAGCTGATAATACACGCAATTTAACATTGTATTTTCTGGCAAATTCCACAGACCGGATTTGCAAAACTTTGGAGCCAAGACTTGCCAGTTCCAGCATTTCCTCAAAGGTCATGCGTGTGAGCAATCTTGCCTCTGGAACAATGCGCGGATCAGCCGTATAGACGCCATCGACATCGGTATAAATCTGGCATTCATCCGCCTTCAGGGCCGCTGCCATGGCCACTGCCGTTGTATCAGAACCACCGCGCCCCAGCGTAGTGATATTTCCATGTTCATCACTACCCTGAAATCCGGCGACAACCACAATCTTGCCCTCATGCAGCGCCTTGTTCACCCGGGCCCCATCAATATCGATAATCCGTGCCTTATTGTAGACACTGTCAGTCCGTATATATACCTGGGCACCTGTATAGGAAAGTGCTGAAAATCCTTTTTTTTCCAGGGCCATACTCAGCAGGGCAATGGTTACTTGTTCACCAGTGGATAAAAGCACATCCAGTTCCCTGCCAGATGGTCGATCTGAAATTTCTTTCGCCAGATCCAGTAACCGGTCAGTCTCGCCACTCATCGCAGATACGACGACGACGATATCATGCCCTTCTTTACGGGTGGCTATGACCCTGTCGGCAACATTCATAATGCGATCAATACTGCCGACCGAAGTACCACCGTATTTCTGCACGATTAGTGACATTGCCCTAAACCCTGTAAAAAGCGGAGGATTGTAACGGAAACCTGTGCAGATAGGAATGTCTTGTGTCAGTCAGCCAATTGCCGGCGCACCCAGTCAGGCACACTGGCTAGTGCTGACTCCAGTCCGGAAGGGTCATTGCCCCCGGCCTGTGCCATATCCGCCCTGCCCCCCCCTTTGCCCCCTACCTGCCCGGCGACGAAATTGACCAGATCACCCGCCTTGATCCTGTCAGTACAGTCTTTGGTCACTCCCGCCACCAGACTCACTTTGGAATCAGACACAGAGGCCAGGACAAGGGCGGCGGTTCCAAGCTTGTTTTTCAACTGATCAACCGTATCCCGCAATGCCTTTGTGTCAGCCCCATCCAGAATGCATGCAATGACCTTGATTCCATTGATTTCTGTAGCCTGCCCGGCGATGTCACTGCCGGCCTGACTGGCCAGTTTTGCCTTGAGTTGTTCAACCTCTTTCTCAAGCCTGCGCAATTTATCCAACTGTTGACTCAACTTGTCATCGACAGAATCCCGATCAGCCTTTAGCATCTGAACAATACGTGTCAGTTTTTCGTCGTTCTCCCTGACCCAGGCATAGGCACTCGCACCGGTAACCGCCTCTATCCGGCGCACGCCGGCGGCTATCCCTGTCTCGCCAATGATCTTGAAAAAACCGATATCACCGGTCCGTCTGACATGGGTACCGCCACATAATTCGGTTGAAAAATCATCCCCGATGCTCAATACCCTGACCATTTTGCCGTACTTTTCACCAAAAAGTGACATGGCTCCTGACTGCATGGCCTCTTCCAGAGGCATGACACGTACCAGTGTCTTGCTGTTTTCGATGATCTTGCTGTTTACCAGTTGTTCAATTTCCTGGATCTGATCTGTTGACACAGGCTCGGAGTGGGAAAAATCAAAACGCAGTCGATCCGGAGCCACCAGTGAACCCTTTTGTATCACATGATTACCAAGTATTTCACGCAAGGCAGCATGCAGCAGGTGCGTAGCTGAATGATTGCGCATGGCATTGCTTCGGGTATGATGGTTGACGCTGGCTGTGACCGCCTGATTGACCGTGATTGCCCCTTCCTTGAGCACCCCGATGTGGATAAAGGCCTTACCCTGCTTCTGGGTATCCCTGACTTCAAAGAGGATACCATCCCCTGTCAGGGTACCCTGGTCCCCCACCTGGCCACCGGATTCGGCGTAAAATGGGGTTGCCTCCAGGAGAATACCCCCTGATTCACCGGTCTCGAGCCGCTGCCGGCTTTCACCATCCTGATAAATCGCCATGACGGTGGAAATCTGCTCCAGACTGTCATAACCGCTAAACTCCGTACACAGATCGATGTTGGCTATACCACTGATACTTGCATCGAATTTACCCGCAGCACGAGCGCGTTGTCGCTGTATTGACATTGCATCGTCAAAACCATGCATGTCCATGGTCAGATTACGTTCCCTTGCAATATCGGCAGTCAGATCAACCGGGAACCCGTAGGTATCATAAAGACGGAATACCTCCTGTCCAGGTATATGGGTATCCGTCAACCCTGCAATGACCCCCTCCAGCACCTTCAACCCCTGCTCCAGGGTCTCTGCAAAACGTTCCTCTTCCCGCTGCAATACCTTCTGGATATGGTTCCTGGCCTGACTCAATACCGGATAGGCAGCCCCCATCTCAGCAATCAAGGTATCAACCAGTTTGTAGAAGAAAGGTTCCCTGAATCCCAGTTTATTGCCATGGCGGATGGCACGTCGAACGATACGCCTTAATACATATCCCCGTCCTTCATTGGATGGAACAACGCCATCGGCGATTAGAAAGGCACAGGAACGGATATGATCAGCCACAACCCTGGCGGAGATCTTGTCCGAAGCGTCCGTACCTGCCAGTTCCTGGATTGAGGCGATGAGGTGTCGGAAAATGTCAATTTCGTAATTGCTGTGCACCCCCTGCAGGACAGCGGCAATTCGTTCCAGCCCCATGCCCGTATCCACCGATGGATGCGGAATGGGATGCAACGTGCCATCAGCATCACGATTATATTGTGTAAACACCAGGTTCCAGATTTCGATGTAGCGATCACCCGCCAGATCAGGACTTCCCGGGGGACCCCCTTCGATTTCATCACCGTGGTCATAAAAAATTTCACTGCATGGCCCACAGGGCCCCATATCGCCCATGGACCAGAAATTATCCTTGTCCCCACACCGGCTGAAACGCCCTGCAGGAACACCGATTTCATCAAGCCAGATAGCTGCCGCCTCATCATCATCCTGATAGACAGTGACCCATAATCGTGAAACGGGAACCTGCAATACAACGGTCAGGTATTCCCAGGCAAAACCAATCGCCTCCTTCTTGAAATAATCACCAAAACTGAAATTTCCGAGCATCTCAAAAAAGGTATGGTGACGCGCCGTATAACCGACATTTTCCAGGTCATTGTGTTTACCACCGGCCCGGACACAACGCTGTGATGATGCAGCGCGTTTGTAAGGACGTATATCCTGGCCCAGGAAAACCTCCTTGAACTGGACCATACCGGAATTGGTAAACAGGAGGGTGGGATCATTGGCCGGCACCAGCGGGCTGCCGGGAACAATTTCATGTCCCCGGTCCCGGAAATAATCAAGGAAGGATATACGGATCTCACTGCTTGATTTCACTCATCACCTGCCCTGAATAATTGCCTTATATGTTCACCACCAAACCCACGCGATTGCAGGAATCGGGATTGCTTTGCCCGGTCTTTAATATCTTCCGGTATCGCTTTGCCAAATCGCTTTTCCCGGATTTTACCGGCACGTTGCCACCAATCATTTTCTTCAGCATACAAATACCGGGAGATCAGGTTATTGCAAATACCACGCTGCTTGAGTTCCTGCGATATCCGGAGTGGACCATAGCCACGATCAATACGGCTATGAACAAAGGCTTCTGTGAAACGCTCATCACTTTGCAGTCCTTCTGATCTGAGCTTGTCAATCACCGCATGCACATCCTCACCTTCAAGTCCACGCGCGCTCAGTTTCCGTTCCAGTTCCCCGATACTGTGTTCCCGCCTGGCAAGCAAGGTAATAATACACTTACGTATCGCCGCGATACGCTTGCTCAGACTTCAACCTCCACAATTTCCTCAGAACTGGCTGGCACGGGCAATACCTTGCCACGAACAGCTGTTTCTATTTCTTTCGCGATATCCGGATGTTCCTTGAGGAAGATCCGGACATTATCCTTACCCTGGCCGATTCGATCCCCCTTGTAACTGTACCAGGCACCGGTTTTCTCAATCAGATCATGTTTGGCACCAAGATTGATAATCTCACCTTCTCTTGATATCCCTTCACCATACAGAATATCGAATACCGCTTCCTTGAATGGCGGTGCCACTTTATTTTTCACAACCTTCACACGGGTCTCGTTGCCGATAACCTCTTCTCCCTTCTTGATAGAACCTATACGCCGGATATCAAGCCTGATTGAGGCATAGAATTTCAGGGCATTACCACCGGTTGTTGTTTCCGGATTACCGAACACCACACCGATCTTCATACGGATCTGGTTAATAAAGATCACCAGTGTATTTGAACGTTTGATATTGGCAGCCAGTTTTCGCAGTGCCTGTGACATCAGGCGCGCCTGCAAACCCATGTGACTGTCCCCCATCTCCCCTTCGATCTCAGCCTTGGGAGTCAAGGCAGCGACGGAATCAATGATGACCAGATCCACCGCACTGGAACGTACCAGCATATCCGTAATCTCCAGTGCCTGCTCACCGGTATCCGGCTGTGAAACCAGCAGGTCATCGATCTGTACACCCAGTTTTTCAGCATAATTGGGATCCATTGCGTGCTCGGCATCCACAAAAGCGGCGGTTCCACCCGCCTTCTGTATCTCGGCTGCCACATGCAGCGCCAGGGTGGTCTTGCCCGACGATTCCGGCCCATAAATCTCCACAACACGTCCACGCGGCAATCCACCTACACCAAGCGCAATATCCAGTCCCAGTGAACCTGTTGAAACGGATTCAACATCCCTGACGACACCGGCATCACCCATGCGCATGACAGCTCCCTTGCCAAACTGCTTTTCAATCTGACTCAGGGCGATACCCAGTGCCTGTTTCTTTTTCTCGTCCATTGATATTTCCACCCAAATTCTGATTATTAGGAGTAATGATTATCCCACAATCCGGCCTGACCTGATACAGCCCGGGACCACCTTCATTGACCACAAGACCAGTTCCGGATCACCTCATAACGCCCACCTTCCGGTAAGGTAGTTGACTGCACGAGGGAAAAGCCTTGTACCTTCCATACAAAGGGTGTGAAAACCGGATAAGGGGCAGGACCATGTGCCTTTCGGGCCAGGGTAATGTGGGAGCTGTAGGGTCTGTTCTCAATAACAACGCCACAGTTGCTGGCTACCTTGTTGAGACCTGTCACGAGTGATGCGAGTCCTTCCGGGATGGATGAAGGGGCCAGCCAGATTACTTTGGCGCCGGGCCATTTACCGATCGTGTCCAGTTGCAGGGAAAATGCAGGGGACCTGATTTCAGAGGTTGTATCTTGCACATCCTGGCAGACATGCGCATCAATATCGCCAAGAAAGACCAGGGTAGTATGTAAATTATTTATCGGCACCAGCCGTCCGCATTTTCTGGGCAACATCCTGGATATCGCGTATATTCGCTCACGTGTATCGGTATCAGGCCAGAGGGCAAAGAATAGACGTTTCATTCCTAATCCCTGATCCCTGACCCCTGTTTGTCCAGAATATCGACCAATCCCTGCAGCGCCAAAAGGCAGGATTGTGCCCTGACCTGCAACCGATCCCCCTGGAACCTGGTCCGGGCAGTCTTCGCCAGGCCATCACGATTTACCCAGGCAAAACAAACCGTTCCAACCGGTTTATCAACGGTCCCCCCACCCGGGCCCGCAATCCCGGTAATCGAGACAGCGATATGGGCATGACTGTGCCTGAGCGCCCCCTCTGCCATCGCCAGGGCCGTTTGTTCACTGATGGCACCGTAATTTTCAAGTACCGCTGAACTGATATCCAGAAGTTCCTGCTTTGCTGTATTGGAATAAGCAACATAACCACATTCAAACCATTGCGAACACCCGGCTATGCGGGTCACCAGCTCAGCCAGACCTCCGCCAGTACAAGACTCAGCAGTCACCAGCCTCTGACCACTACGTATCAGGAGACTTTCAAGCTGCCTGGCCAATACCTCTGCGATGCTATCCATCATGGTTTGTTCGTACGCCTGTCTTTGAAAAATGCCTGCAGAAGGCTACTGCATTCATTCTGTAAAATTCCCCGGGTAATCATCACCCTGTGATTGAGTTGATGCGAATCGAGGATATTAAAAACGCTCCCGCCTGCACCGCTCTTTGGATCGAGGGCACCGAACACTACACGTTGAATACGGGCATGGATAATAGCACCTGCACACATGGGACAGGGCTCGAGAGTGACGTAGAGGGTGGCATCCGGTAAGTGGTAATTATCAATCTTTCTGGCAGCATGACGTAATGCAACAATTTCAGCATGGCCAGTGGGATCCCGTGCTGCAATCGGCTGATTCCAGCCTTCACCAATACATTCCTTCTCGAACACCAAAACAGCACCGACCGGTACTTCACCAAGGGCTTCAGCCTGCCGTGCAAGGGTCAGTGCCTTTTGCATCCACAATTCGTCAATGCTCAGTTGCTCATCGTCCATTGTTTTGTTTTTCAACAACTGTCTGATGCCTGCTGTCAAATAACATAGTCATTCCCACTCTATCGTTGCCGGTGGTTTACTGGAAATATCGTAGGTTACACGTGAAATACCTTCTATCTCGTTAATAATACGATTGGAAACAGATTCCAGAAATGGATAGGGCAATTGCGCCCAGTGCGCGGTCATGAAATCAGTGGTCTCAACGGCACGCAGGGCGATCACGTAATCATATTTACGGCAGTCCCCCATGACACCAACGCTACGTACCGGCAGAAAAACTGCAAAGGCCTGGCTGACCTTGTCATAGAGGCCATGTTGCCTGAGCGCTTCAATAAAAATATTATCCGCCAGCCGCAGCATATCGGCATATTCCTTGTGAACCTCACCAAGGATTCGTACACCCAGACCCGGACCAGGAAAGGGATGGCGAAAAACCATCTCCCTGGGCAGCCCCAGTTGAATACCCAGATCGCGTACTTCATCCTTGAATAATTCCCGCAGTGGCTCGATTAATGAAAGTTTCATGTTCTCCGGCAACCCGCCCACGTTGTGGTGTGATTTGATGACGTGGGCGCCGGCGCTGGCCCCTGCGGATTCAATCACATCCGGATAGATCGTCCCCTGGGCCAGCCACCGGATATCCATGAGTCGGGTCGCCTCTTCTTCAAATACCCGGATAAATTCCCGGCCGATGACCTTGCGCTTTTCCTCGGGGTTATTAATCCCTGCCAGCGCCCTCAAGAACCGGTCCTCGGCATCTATCCGGATAACATGAATACCCATGTTCCTGGCAAAGGTATCCATCACCTGATCGCCTTCGTTTAACCGTAACAGACCGTTATCAACGAATACACAGCTGAGCTGGTCTCCGATTGCTTCGTGAAGAAGCGTGGCGACCACGGAGGAATCGACACCCCCCGACAGGGCCAGCAGGACCTGATCTGTTCCAAGCTGTTCACGAATCGACCTGATTGCCTCACCGGCGATATTTTCAGTGGTCCATAATTCCCCGCATCCGGAAATGGTATGCAGGAAGCGTTTGAAAATCTGTGTTCCCTGCGTGGTATGAGTCACCTCCGGATGGAACTGAAGCCCATAAAATCCCCTTTCCTCATCGGCCATAGCGGCAATGGTTGCATTATCGCTTGAGGCAATCACCCTGAATCCTTCCGGTAAGGTAATAACCCGGTCGCCATGACTCATCCAGACATTGAGCAGACCATGTCCATCGGTATTGGTATCATCCTGGATATTGTCAAACAGAACAGAATGCCCCCGCAGCCTGACCTGGGCATAGCCATATTCCCGCAGGTTTGCTATTTCAACCTTGCCACCGAGCTGTTCCGCCATCGTCTGCATGCCATAGCAGATGCCGAGAACCGGTACGTTCAGATCAAAGACAACATCGGGGGCCCTGAACCCGTTCAGTTGTGTAACTGAATTCGGCCCACCGGACAGGATGATGGCGTTGGGACGGAAACGTCGGATGGCCTGCTTATCCATGTCATAGGAATGGATTTCACTGTAGACATGCGCCTCACGGACACGACGCGCGATAAGCTGTGTATATTGTGATCCAAAATCAAGGATCAATATACGTTCAGAATGGATATCAGTCATTCAGACACGATAATTCGGTGGTTCCTTGGTTATCGTAACATCATGTACATGACTCTCTTGCATGCCTGCACTCGTAAGGCGAACAAATGTCGGCTTGGTGCGCATTTCATCGAGTGTCATACAGCCGGTATAGCCCATGGCCGCCCGAATCCCGCCCAGCAACTGATAGACAACTGCACCCAGATTACCTTTATAAGGGACCCTGCCCTCAACACCTTCAGGCACCAGTTTTTCAATCTCGTCATTTTCCTGAAAGTAGCGATCCGAAGACCCGTATTGCTGGGCCATGGCGCCAAGAGACCCCATGCCACGATAGGATTTGTAGGATCGCCCCTGATAGAGCTCAATTTCGCCCGGGGCCTCCTCGGTACCCGCAAATAACCCGCCAATCATGACGGCATAGGCCCCTGCGGCGATCGCCTTGGCGATATCCCCTGAATAACGGATACCCCCGTCAGAAATAATTGGCACACCTTTCTTTGCAAGTGCCTTTGCAGCATTCGCCACCGCTGAAATCTGCGGCATACCGACACCGGTAATAATCCGTGTGGTACAGATTGAGCCCGGACCGATTCCGACCTTGACTGCATCGGCGCCTGCCTCTACCAGGGCATCGGCACCTTCCGCTGTTGCCACATTACCAGCGATGATCTGGCAGTCTGGATGCTCCTGTTTGATCCACCTCACCATCCCCAATACCCCTGCGGAATGGCCATGTGCCGTATCCACAACAATCACATCCACACAGGCATCAATCAGCAAGGCAACACGTTCTTTTGTCCCTTCTCCAACCCCGACGGCCGCACCAACGCGTAACTGTTCATAACTATCCTTACAGGCATTTGGATTTTCGTGTGCCTTCTGGATATCCTTGACCGTCACCAGCCCGCGCAATTGGAAGGCATCGTTTACCACCAGCACTTTCTCAATACGGTGCCTGTGCAACAATGCCTTGATCTCTTCATCGCCAGCCCCTTCCTTTACCGTTATCAACCGGTCTTTCGGGGTCATGACCGTCATTACCGGATTTTCATAGCGTGTTTCAAAGCGCAGGTCCCGGCTGGTCACGATACCCACCAGTTTTTCACCCTCAACTACCGGCACGCCGGATATATTGTTGGCCCGGGTAAGTTCGAGGACATCACTGATACTTGTCGTTGGTGCAACTGTAATCGGATCCTTGATGACGCCGCTCTCGTATTTTTTGACAACCCGGACCTGTGCTGCCTGGTCTTCCGCACTCATATTCTTGTGAATAATGCCAATGCCACCCTCCTGGGCCATGGCTATCGCCAGTCTGGCCTCTGTGACCGTGTCCATGGCAGCCGAGATAATGGGGACCTTGAGCAGAATATCGCGTGTGAGACGCGTTTCAAGGCTGACTTCCCTGGGTAAAATCTGGGAGAATGCCGGCACCAGCAAGACATCATCAAATGTCAGGGCTTCTTCATTAATACGCATATCGTTCAGATGTAAACTTTAAAATAACCGGTGATTATAGACACTGTACCATACGGGGTAAATGAAGATAGATTTCTATTTCCAGAAACAATGCGGAACGACGACTAATAATGGGTGACACGGTAAATCCTGTCCGGGATATCTACTCAATTTCCCGCCTGAATCGTGAAGTTCGTGCCTTGCTTGAAGGGAGTTTCCCGCCGGTATGGATTCAGGGCGAAATCTCCAATCTGGCAAGACCGGCTTCCGGCCATGTCTATTTCACCCTGAAAGATGCCGATTCACAGGTACGCTGTGTCATGTTCCGTAATCGCAATCAGTATCTGCGGTTCAAACCGGCAAACGGCGATGAGATACTGGCCAGGGTCACGGTCAGCCTGTACGAGGGCCGTGGTGAATTCCAGCTTGTGGTTGAATCGATGGACCCGGCAGGAGACGGTGCACTGCAACGTGCGTTTGAAGAACTCAAGCAGCGACTGGCCAAAGCGGGGCTATTCAATGAAGACCACAAGAAGGCACTTCCGGATTTCCCTGTCAGGATAGGCGTTATTACCTCACCGACAGGTGCAGCCATCCGCGATATCCTCAGTATCCTGCGGCGGCGCTATCCACTCGCACAGGTGATTATCTATCCTGTTCCTGTACAGGGCGAAGGGGCTGCAGAACAGATAAGCAGAACAGTTTCCATCGCCGATGAGCGTAAGGAATGTGATGTCCTGATTCTGGCCCGTGGCGGCGGCTCACTTGAAGATCTGCGGGCATTCAATGAAGAAATCCTTGCGCATGCAATCTATCAATGCAGAGTACCTCTCGTCAGCGGCATAGGTCATGAAATTGATTTCACCATAGCCGATTTCGTAGCAGACCGCCGTGCTGCAACGCCATCCGCGGCAGCGGAACTTGTCAGTCCGGATCAGCAGCAGATTGCACACACGATCAGGGCGCGGCAGGACCGGATAATGCGTTTCATCAAACAAGCCTTGTTACTTGTTAACCATAAACTGCTGATCCTGGAGAAACGCCTCCCGCATCCGGCGCGACAATTACAATCTGTCAGTCAACGTCTGGATGAATATTCCTTACGCAAGTTTCATTCGATACAATTGCTCAACGAAAGGAAACAAACGCAGTTACTGGAATTAACAAACAGGGTCAATAACCTTAATCCGGCACATCGACTGAAGAACCTTTCTGAAAAATCAGTATTCCTACAACAGCGGCTTCATCAGGCTATTTCACACAGCCTGTATAATGCACATACACAGGTCACAAATCTTGCCCATACACTTGACACTGTCAGCCCTCTTGCAACGCTTGCAAGAGGTTATGCCATCGTTACGGATATGGAGAACAAAACTGTTATACAGGAATCCGGGCAGTTAAAGGCAGGCGAGTCAATTATAACGCGATTCTCAAAAGGACGGATCAAATCAACCGTTGATACGATACTGGATGATAAAAAATTCTCTCAATAGCATCATCTTGTTAGTGCTCTCAGGCTTTACTGTTCCTGGTTTTCCACTGGAATTGCCGGACAATGCCAGTGTGCCCGGTGGTGTGGTTATCGTGCCGATAAAATCAGCTGACAAACCGGAAGCCTATTACAACGACAACCGTGTCCTGATAACAGGAGAAAAAAACAACTGGCTGGCCATTGTGGGAATCCCGCTCAGTGCACAACCCGGCAATCATAAGCTGCGGGTCAAGGACAAATCCAGGGAGTCTTTTTACTCCTTTGAAATAACCAAAAAAGAATATGAAACACAATATCTGACCATTGAAAACAAGCGGCAGGTCAATCCAACACCGGATGATATGAAGCGTATCAATCAGGAAAAGAAACTGATCCAGGAGGCGAAAGCTGAATGGACGGAAACAGATCAGATTCAGCTTGATTTGATCATTCCGGCGAAGGGTCCTTACAGCAGTCCATTTGGTCTGAGGCGATATTTCAACAATCAACCACGTCTGCCCCATAGCGGGCTTGATATCGCCGCAGCAGAAGGTTCACCCATTGCTGCAGCCGCGGACGGTCGTGTGGTCAATACCGGTGATTATTTTTTTAACGGGAAAACGGTATTTATTGAGCACGGCCAGGGAATAATCACCATGTATTGCCATATGAGCAGTATTGAGGTGAAGAAGGATCAGAACGTTCGTCAGGGTCAACCCATTGGTAAAGTCGGGAAGTCGGGGCGTGCAACCGGGGCGCATCTGCACTGGAGTGTTATTTTAAACAAGGCAATGGTGGATCCGGCCCTGTTTGTTGGTGGCGCAGAACAAAATGCTGAACCGGTTGATGAAGAAGATCCGGCCCATTAAACGCCCTCACTAATAACAGTTCATCATATCCATCCGGAATCATACGACTGGTTCAACGCCTGCGATGGTCCTGAATCAATCAATACAGTAATAAAAGATCATTGACGGCAAACCGGTAAGGACTGTTGGATTCAGCATTTTGTATTGACAGCAGTGTACTCGAAACCCTTGCCGGAAGCCTGTAGATCAGCATGATAGGACGAGCGTACCATTGGTGCGCTCGCCACATTTTTGAATCCCAGTCCGCGTGCAAACTCACCTAATGCAAAAAATTCATCTGGCTCAACATATCGTTCCACGGGCAGATGGTAGCGGCTGGGCTGAAGATACTGGCCTAATGTAATCATAGTGCAATCATGTTGACGCAGATCCTGCAATACGGCCCTTACCTCTCCGATTTTTTCGCCCAAACCCAGCATCAGTCCACTTTTGACAGGTACCTCCTGATGTCGCCGTTTAAACTGATGCAGTAATTGCAGAGACCCCTGGTAATCTGCGCCAGGTCTTACCTTTTTGTACAACCTCGGGACTGTTTCCAGATTGTGATTGAATATATCCGGTGGTGCTGTACCCAGCTTTTCGAGGGCTATTTCCGTCTTTCGACGAAAATCAGGTACCAGAATTTCTATGTTTATGCCCGGAGCCACTTTGCGAACAGCCTTGATGCAGGTCGTAAAATGCCCCGCCCCGCCATCGCTTAAATCATCCCGGTCAACCGAGGTAATTACAACATAATCAAGTTTCATCATTGCCACAGCCCGTGCCAGATTCTGTGGCTCTTTCTCATCCAGTGGCTGCGGCCGTCCATGTGCAACATCACAGAAAGGACAGCAGCGCGTGCAGATATTTCCCATAATCATGAATGTCGCCGTCCCCTGTGAAAAACATTCCCCCAGGTTGGGACAGGAGGCCTCTTCACAGACGGTATGCAAACCCTGTTTTTTGATCAATGACCTGAGTCCTGCCACTCCCGGTGCTATCGGTACCTTTACCCTTATCCAGTCCGGTTTCCTGGGTTGCCTGCCCACCCTGGGAACCATCTTCACTGGATGATGGCTGATTCCGGGTTTCTTCGCCTCTTGCCTGTCCTCATTCATGATGGATTTTCTATGCGGCCATACCGGAAGACATGAATGTTTTCTCAACCCCACCGGACAGGGTTTCCTCGGTGATATCCAGATGCCGACACAGATGCGGCAGCAATAATTCAGATGCCTGAACAACATTGATCTCAAGTCCTTCATCCTGCAGTCGGGTTATCTCCAGATCAGGATAGCCACAGGGATTAATGCCATGGAAAGGGGACAGATCCACATCAACATTGAGTGCCAGACCATGATAGGAACAACCCCGGCGTACCCGGATCCCGAGGGCTGCTATTTTCCTGCCATCGATATAGACACCAGGGGCACCATCCTTTCGCGCTGCCTCCAGACCCTGCTCAGCCAGCATGCCAATGACAGACTGTTCAAGCAGCCTGACATAGCTTTTCGTGCCAAGTGATCGCCTGTGCAGATCCAGCAGGCAGTACACGATCAGTTGTCCGGGGCCATGGTAGGTAACCTGTCCTCCCCGGTCTACCTTTATAACGGGAATATTACCAGGACTGATCACATGCCTTAGTTGGCCGCCCAATCCGAGTGTATAAACCGGTGTATGTTCCAGACACCAGAGTTCGTCTTTTGTACCGGCTTGTCGAAGGTTACTGAACCTGCGCATGGCATCATAGATCGTCTGATAATCACACAGTCCGAATTGACGAACTATCAAGTCCATACCTGTCTCTATAATGCCATAATCACACGTTCGTGTGCCGTCAGATCGTGATAGATAGCATCGATCTGTTCCTGGGTTTGTGCCTCAATTGTTATTGTCACCGCTATGTAATTTCCTCTACGGCTGACCCGGTTCCTCAACGCCCCTTCACGAACATCAGGCACATGTTTCCGGACAATGGACATGACCAGCATATCAAAAGCATCTCCCGCCTTTCCCATTACCTTGATCGGAAAATCGCATGGAAATTCGAGAAAACTGTTTTCATTGCCTGCCCCTGATTTCATCGTAGCTGTCCTGATACTTTGAGGTAATCATAACAAAGAAATGGTCACAGGAATGGTTCTGTTTTCATGAACAAACAAATTGATATTTAAAGGGATTTTATTTACCCACAATGCGCGATCCCTGTGTATGCGGTATACCCACCTGCCGGTAAGGTACTTCATGACTCCTTGCGATAAATATAGAATTGCTGCATCGCAGCTTCATGTATGACTGATGGTGTTGTGACATCTTCGCTGGACAGCGATTATTATTAAGATATATCAAAAGCGCATGCTAGAATGACTATTATTGTTATGCCAACAACATTATTTGAATGAATTTTCAGTTTGTTTCATCCGCATGGGGAATACATTATGAACATCAAAGAAAACGCAATAAAGGTTGATGTCTGGATCCGTGGTCTTTTTATCCTGGTCTTTGGAATTATATTCTACTTCCTCTTGTTCTGGCTCATTTTGCTACTGGTCTTGTTTCAGTTTATCACGAAGGTCATCACCGGTAACCTCAATGAACAACTGATGCAATTCAGCACAGGCCTGACCCGCTATGCATTTCAGATCCTGAACTACATTACCTTCCAGTCGGAAGAAAGGCCCTTTCCGTTCAGTCCCTGGCCACAAGGATAAGGGCAAGGAACCACCGGAAGCTGTGGGTGGAAAAAAGCAGGGCAAATGATACACAAAGACAAGGACGTTACAGTGAGAGCGGTTATAAATTCTGGTCCCAAAATGGACAATGCGCCGGGAAACAGATGGAAATAGCCCCTGTTGGACCAGTAGATCATTAGCACGGTACCCATGCATCGGTAACAATTCATCGTGGAACAAACCCCTGTGCGCAGGCATGGGTGCCTTGGTATCCCATTGAGTGGTATGGCCCACACACAACGGAAACCCTGATTAATTCAGGGTTTCTGCGGTACAGGGGGACACCGCCATTTTCAATAGCTGTTAAGCTATTGAAAATGGGAGACAAAGCAATCATCGCATTGTTGCGATTCGCGGTTTGAAAATTCCAGGAACTCGGTACCCCCTAGTGGGGTATGGAGTTATTCAGACCTTTCTTAATTATTCATTAATTGAATAAATACTGATTTTTTATCGCTTTTAGTTATAAATAATATTGGTAACATCTCAATGCGGTTGATATCAGTACCGTTCTATTCGCATCAATCCGCGTCTGTGCCGCCTGTCAATCCTCACTTCGACAGGTCATTACCAGATATTTCCAGATTTATTGGAACCCATGGTAATTACATTAAAAATAACGACCTTGTTACTACTTATCTTTCCCCGTAACTGGCTACAACAACCCGTCTCTATTTTGACACAAATCCAGGCTGGAATACTGGCAGCGGCACAATCCCTGTCCGACATGCCGACCATGGTGAATTCACAGATGATGAGCGTTGCGCCAGTATTCTCAGACTCGTTGCGGGCTGGGATCCGGGGTTGTCCGTCTGGACATTACGGCTACCAACAGGAGGCTACATGTCAGTACTAAAACCTGTCTGGGAGTAAGCTGAACGCAGATCTGAAACTTTTGTCGAATAAATCCGGGGCTCAAGGTAAAACGAGTCCTGTTTACTGATGTGATGATAATAATGCAATCCCGGTAAAGGCCATTAACCCCTGCAATGAACTACCTGGATGGATTGATTTGCTAGTTTTTGAAAAGCCAGTAATATCACAATAACAATCTGTAAATAGCGGCGGCAGCCGATATAATAAGTGACAACAAGGCGTTACATCCAAGAGTGACAAGACAATGATCAATATACCTGATGATCCGAAAATTCTGAGAAAAATCCCGTTATTCAAATCCCTGTCTGATAAAGATCTCAAACAGATACTGCAATCCCCTGAAAACGGGATTAAGGCATATGGGGCAAAGGAAACCATAATTCGCGAGGCTGAGATCGGGGACTGTATGTATGTAGTACTTGAAGGTACGGTAGAGGTGTCCATACGGGGTGGTGGCTTAGGCGGCAGAGAGATTACAATAGCAACACTTCGGGCTGGTGATTTCTTTGGTGAACAATCACTATTACCCGGAGGAACCGGCAGGCGCAATGCCAGCGTCAAGACACAGCAACCTTCCAGATTGTTCCGTATTGATAAAAAATATGTCCTTTTGGGAGTTGAGAGCGGGATAGATGAATCTGAGGACATAACTGTACCCGCTTATTTACCTGAGGAGCAAGAAGTCCTCAAGTTGCTTCAAAGTATGCGCTTGTTTCAGTCTGCTACAAAAAACGAACTTAATGCCTATCGTGACTGGACAGAAATAATCACGGTTGGCCCTGGCGAATTTGTACTCAAGGAATCACAACCGGGCGAGCATCTGTATGTGATTCTGGACGGTACTGTCGAGGTGTTTATTCTGGACCCCGATGGCAAGGTCACAGTATTGGCCGAACTTAAACAGGGAAATTATTTTGGGGAACAGGCCTTGATGCCGGGAAGTTCAGGAGAACGAAATGCCTATGTCAGGACAGACAAAAAGACACGTCTGATTAAAGTTGGAAAAGAGTTTTTCAGACTGATATTGAACCGGGATGGTATCCTGTACGAGGCATTGAACAAAATAGGGCATGCGCAACAGGAAGAAATATCAAAATACAAGGAATAATCATAATATTGATCCCGGCAGTATTCCCTTTTTGTGCAATAAGGATAAAAGACAGAATGGCGATGGCACCTGGACTGGTGTCGTGATACCTGGCTATTTTCCCATAGACAAATCATATATGTACTTCCGTGAAAGCACTCGAGATAAGGAACCTCCAGAAAACCTATAAAAACGGGCACGTTGCACTGAAGGGTATTGACCTTACTATCAACCAAGGGGAGTTCTTTGCCCTGCTTGGGCCAAATGGTGCAGGCAAATCAACAACCATCGGGATCATCTGTTCACTTGTCAATAAATCCGGCGGCAGCGTTTCAGTATTCGGGAATGATATCGTGACCATGTCCGCCAAGGCAAAATCCAGTCTCGGGATAGTCCCCCAGGAAATCAATTTTTCTCAATTCGAGACATGCCTGGAAATCGTTCTTAACCAGGGAGGATATTATGGTGTTAACAGGAAACTTGCCCATGAGCGTGCAGAAAAATATCTCAACAAACTCGGTCTCTGGGAGAAAAGAAATGACGTTTCCAGAACCTTATCAGGTGGACTTAAACGAAGATTAATGATCGCACGGGCAATGATCCATGAACCGAAGATGCTTATCCTGGACGAGCCTACAGCGGGTGTAGATGTGGAATTACGGCGATCCATGTGGAATTTTCTGACCGAGATCAACAGCCGCGGGATAACCATTTTATTGACTACGCATTACCTGGAGGAAGCCGAGTGCCTGTGCCGTAATATAGCAATTATTGACGGTGGTATGATTATCGAAAACACCACAATGAAACAGTTGTTATCCAAATTGAACAGAGAAACCCTGGTACTGGATTTGACGACAACAATTGACGGGATTCCTGAAATCGATGGTTACCCCATCCGCAAGATAGACCCCCATACAATCGAGGTTGATATAACGCGTCAACAGGGTATCAATCACTTATTTGAACTGCTGACAGAAAATAACATCCGTGTCTGCAGTATGCGAAATAAATCCAGCAGGCTCGAAGAACTGTTTATCAACCTGCTTGAAAACAACAACAGGGATTGATACACAACGAATGTCTGCGAAGATAAATCTTATTGCCTATAACACAATCCTCAATAAAGAAGTGGGCCGTTTTGTCAGGATATGGATACAAACACTTCTTCCCCCTGCCATCAGCATGACACTTTATTTTGTCATCTTCGGTAATCTTATCGGCCCCCGTATAGGAACGATGAGCGGTTATACCTATATGGACTACATTGCCCCCGGGATCATCATGATGGCAGTAATAAACAATTCCTATGCCAATGTGGTCGCCTCATTTTTCAGCGCAAAATTCCAGCGGCATATTGAGGAGATGATGGTGGCCCCCGTACCGAATTTTGTTATTCTGGCCGGATATATCACTGGTGGCGTGGCACGGGGACTAATGGTTGGGGTCATAGTCACAATTGTTGCGCTGTTTTTTACAGATATTGATGTTAAGCATCCAGTTATAACATTTGCTGTCGTTTTGTTGACATCCGTCCTGTTTTCACTGGGTGGGTTAATCAATGGCATCTATGCAAGAAAATTTGACGATATATCCATTATTCCGGCCTTCATACTGACCCCTTTAATCTATCTTGGGGGTGTGTTTTACTCAATCAAATTATTACCTGATTTCTGGCTGATGATTTCCACATTCAATCCAATCCTGTATATGGTTAATGCATTTCGCTATGGCATCCTCGGGATTTCAGATATCGACATCACACTGGCCTTTGTGATTATTATCCTGTTTATCATAACACTCACGACACTCGCCCTATATCTGTTACAAAAAGGGACGGGGGTAAAAACCTGAATAATACAACGATCCAGGCGGCATGCCGATGTCATACAAAGTGTTTGTCATGGTAAAGCCGGCACATTGAAATATCGCCGGAAAGCTTTACCCGTTATATTGAATTACGGGATTGATTTTCGAAACAGCGACGGATACCAGGGAACGGACAATACTATTCACCCTTGTAGATACATCCCGCGGTACAGGTTTCCCTGACAATAACGGAAGACAGCGCAGGCAGCCCCGGCTGCAGCCGGCGCCATATCCAGGATGCAAGGTTTTCACTGGTGGGATTATCCAGACCTTCGACATCATTCAAGAACCGGTGATCCAGTGCCTCAAAAACAGGTGCAAATAACCTGGTTATTTCGGAAAAATCCATAATCCAGCCCATTTCCCTGTCAATCTTATCCGTGATATGTACTTCAATATGGAATGAATGTCCGTGCAAACGTCTGCATTTATGCCCTTCTGGTAAATTCGGTAGCAGGTGAGCCGCCTCGATGGTAAATTCCTTATAGATCTCCATTTCAGATTCCCGTTATCTAATTACTTAATCGGGACTTGAATTCCTGATATATCCTGTTTGCCCGGTTCCACATCTTGCCTGGCACACCCCCACCCACTTGCCGACTGTCCAGCTCAATTACCGGTACCACTTCCCATGTTGAACTGGTTATCCAGATTTCATCGGCTGTCCGCAATTCTGACAAGGTGATGATTGATTCTTCACATTTCATATCCGCATTATTCAGAAGCTCGACAAGAAGATCTCTTGTTATACCAGGTAATACACTGCCATCTTTCGGTGGTGTTTTTACAGTACTTCCCTGCACGATAAATACATTACTCGCAGCACCTTCAGTGACCTGATCGCCCCGAATGAGTATTGTTTCCCTGGCACCTTTCTCCTTAGCCCGGTGCCGGAGCAAAACACTTGGAAGCAGGTTAATTGCCTTGATATGGCAATATTGCCAGCGGATATCGTCATGTGTAATAGCGCTGATACCTCGATCATAACCCTTGTTCTTTATCGGATTACACATCACAAATACAGTTGGTCTGTTTCCTGTATCAATATCATGATCCCGCTCGGAAATACCACGCGTTACCTGTATGTAGAGTGACTGATTTGGAACATTTCCTTGTTTAGTCAGTGTATACAGGATGTTACTCCAGGCACGATTGTCATACGGATTTGTCATATAAACAGCATCCAGGCTATTATTGAGACGCTGCAAATGTTCCTCCAGCCGGAAAATATGTTGATTAAACACGGGGATCACCTCGTAAACACCATCAGCAAAGATAAAACCTCGATCCATAACATGGATAAACGCTTTTTCAAGCGGGATATATTCCCCATTAAGAAAGACAGTTGCCATATTTATGATTATTGAAACAGCAGTCGCACATCATCTTTCAGACGATTGAACATATTTCCTTCTGTAACAGTCTGGAGTGCAACCAGTGAATCAGTAACAAGCTGCTTGCCCGAGTAACTGACTTTCAGTGTTCCACATCTCTCCCCCTTCATTACAGGCGCTGTTATTTTCGGGTCTACTTCCACGGAGGTATTCAGGTTCTTGAACTGACCGCGTGCAACAGTGACATATAAATCGTGATCAATTCCAAGATCAAGGGCGTCGGTTTCACCTTTCCAGATCTTTGTTGTGGAAATGATTTCGTTCGCACCATACAACTTGCGTGTTTCATAGAATCTATAGCCATAATTCAGAAGTGACTGGCTGGCTGCTGTGCGGGTATTTGTGCCATCGGCACCAAGGATGACCGAGATCAGACGCATATCCTCGCGCTTTGCAGAAGTAACAAGACAGTATCCTGCTTCCTCGGTATGTCCTGTTTTAATACCATCAACCGATGAGTCACTCCATAACAACCGGTTGCGATTATGCTGCTTTATCCCGTTAAAAATAAATTCACGGATCGAATGCCATCCGTAAATATCGGGGAAATCCCTGATCAGCGCCTTGGCAAGGATTGCCAGGTCCCTTGCTGTTGTATAGTTCTGTTCATCAGGCAGGCCCGTACTGTTCATAAAATTTGTACCGGTCATACCGAGTTTCTTAGCGTAATTATTCATCATGCTTGCAAAAACATCCTCGCTGCCGGAAATGTGTTCAGCAAGCGCAACACTGGCATCATTACCCGATTGAATAATGACACCCATTAATAAGTCTTCAACAGAAACTTCCTTGTTAACCTCGATAAACATTCTGGAACCCTGCATTCGCCAGGCCCTTTCACTGACAACCACCCTGTCATCAAGCCTGATTTTGCCCGACTTCAACTCATGGCAAACAACATAGACCGTCATAATCTTTGTCAAACTGGCAGGGGGCAATCTTTCATCAATATTTTTTTCAACCAGGATATGATCACTGTTGAAATCCATGACTATATAGGATGTTGCCTTGATCTCAGGCGGTGCAGGAACGATCAGCGGCTCTGCATGTACTGATGCAGCAATGAAACACCTGGTGAAAATAACAAATAACAACAAATGATTTCGAATATTCATATCATGTTTAAAATTGAATTTTCCTGAAAAAGATTTGTGATTTTATCAGTCTACTACAATACGATGTTCCAGTACTCCGAACTGATCAAGTCTCGATACAATCGAATCCGCCATATCAATATCTGTTAATGGACCGATTCTGACACGATATACCGTTTCTCCTTCAACAACTACCTGACTTATTTTCACCAGATTTTCACCTAAAATTCCCAATCTCGTTCGCAGTTGTTCTGCATTAGGCAATTTCCCGAACGAACCAACCTGTATATAGAAACCACTTGAATTGGATACGGTAGTTGTTACCGGACGTACTGGCATACCCTCCTGTGCAAAACGGGTTGCATCAATTGCCTGTACCTCAACCAGGCCAGTCCCGTTTTTCAGAATATCGAGTTTAGCTGCGGCAGTATAGGATAAATCAATTATGCGGTTTTCATGAAAAGGCCCTCTGTCATTCACCTTCAGGATAACGCTGCGGCCATTCCCGATATTTGTTACCTGAACATAGGTAGGTAAAGGTAACGTTTTATGGGCTGCAGTCATTGCATACATATTATAGGTCTCACCACTGGATGTCCTGCGCCCGTGAAATTTCTTGCCATACCACGATGCAATGCCCTTTTGTACAAATCCCCTGCTGTCCCGCATGACATGGTATTGTTTCCCCATGACGACGTAGGAATCCGGATTTCCGTAACGGCTCCGAGGTTCATTTTTTGGCACTGCGTCAAGCACTGAAGAAATATCAACGCCTTCCTGAGGTGGGCCATCATCACGTTCGCTTGTTACGCCACATGCTCCGATCAACAGGGTAAATCCGATTATGAATACTGTTTTAATGAACAACATGCCGGAGGTAAAAATACGGTTTACTGTATGAATTATCTATTCCACATGAGCATTTTCTGTTTTGCATAACTTTCCCGAATCCTCTCTGCCAATTGAAATACGGCCATTGCGTATTGGGAGCTGTGATTATATCGTGTAATAACATAAAAATTATGCATGCCCAGCCAGAATTCATAACCGTTACCTGTCTCCAGTTCAATGAGTTTAACCATAGAATCAGGTGACAACTCTTCCCTGCAATTAATTGCATATCGTTTGAGTATTTTCCTGTCAATGTTCGGTTCCAGATCTTCTGTAATTAGTTCCTTGTAGCGATCCCCGGTAACCATGGCTTGTATGGCAATTAATTCTCCTGCCCGCCAGCCATGTTGCTGGAAATAATTGCCAACACTCCCGATCGCGTCTACCGGGTTTTTCCATATATCCGTATGTCCATCATGATCAAAATCGACAGCATAATTACGATAGCTGCTGGAAATAAATTGCGGGATGCCCATGGCTCCCGCATAGGATCCCGTGATAGATAGTGGATCGAGTTCCTGTTCTCGCGTCAGGAGCAGGTATTGTTCGAGTTCCGATTGAAAAAAACCACCCCGCTCCGGATAATTAAAACCAAGAGTTGCCAGAGAATCAATGACCCTGTACTTACCCGTATTTCGGCCATACTGTGTTTCTACACCAATAATTGCAATAATGATTTCAGGGGGCACCCCGAACCGATCTTCTGCATCACGTATTTGCTGGTCATACCGTTGCCAGAAACTAACCCCCTGTTCAATCCGATCCGGCTGGAGAAATATCAGGCGATACTTATACCAGGGAAGCTTTTCTGCCGGCCTTGATATCGCCTCGAGCACTGCTTTGGAAATCTTGATATTGCTGAAAAGTTCGCGTAAACCATTCCTGTCAAATCCGTGGGCCATCTCCATTCTGGAGATAAAATCAGTCACATTTCCTTGCTCAAGGATCTGCGCATGACATAAACTGCCCGGCAGACTGATTGCCAGCAAAAAGATGCCGGATATCCTGACCATGTATCGCTAGAATGACAGGAAACGACGATGCGTATGAATAGCCATCAAAATACCGAATGCCACCATCAGTGTTACCATGGATGTACCCCCCAGGCTGACCAGTGGCAACGGGACTCCAACAACGGGAAGCTGCCCTGTCACCATGCCCATATTGACCAATATATAAACAAAAAAAGTGAGGATCAACGCCCCTGCCAGTAATCGTCCATAGGTTTGCTGTGCATTGACCGTGATGTACACACCGCGAATTATTATGAACATATAAATACACATCAATAATATTACCCCCATCAAACCATATTCTTCACAAAAAACGGCAAAAATAAAATCCGTCGAACGTTCAGGGAGGAATTCAAGATGTGATTGTGTTCCGTTTAACCAGCCCTTTCCATAAATACCACCCGAGCCGATTGCGATCTTGGATTGTATTATGTGGTACCCTGCCCCCAGTGGATCCTGCCCCGGGTCAAGGAAGGTAATCACCCGTTGTTTTTGATAATCATGCATCGAATACCAGATAATGGGGGCCGAGATGGCTGCCATTAATGCCAGCGTCAATAATAAACGCCAGCGCATTCCCGCAATAAACAATATAGAGAAACCGGCGGCTGTCACCAGTAGTGATGTTCCCAGGTCAGGTTGTTTTGCGATTAGGAGCACGGGGATAATGATCAAACCACAGGCAACCATAACCCTGCCGGTTGCCGGTGGCAATGATTTATCCGACAGATACCAGGCAATTACCATCGGCACAGCCAGTTTCATGATCTCGGAAGGCTGAAAACGGAAGATGCCTATATCAAGCCAGCGTTGTGCACCCTTGCCAATCTCTCCGACAACCAGCACGGCAACCAGGAGCAGTAACCCAAACAGATAAAGCCATAATGACCAACGCGCAATCTGATCAGGAGAGAATTGGGCGACAACAAACATAAATAGTAATGCCATGACCATTCTCGATGCCTGTCTGATAACGACCTCATTATCCTGCCCGCTTGCGCTGTATAATACCATCAGACCAATACCGCATAATACGAACAGGCCTGTCAACAGAGGCAAATCAATATGCAGACGTCCGGTTATAGACTGATCATCCAATGACATTTTCATGAATTGATGTTGTTCTGTTCCAGAAGATAATGATCAAACAAACGCCTGGCAATTGGAGCCGCTGTCCTGGAACCACCCCCTCCGTTTTCGACTATAATGGCAACAGCGATTTTAGGTGCTCCCACCGGTGCGAATGCGATAAATAATGCATGGTCCTGAAATTCATCCGGGATTTCCTCTTTTTTATATTCTTCGTCCTGGGCTATGCCAATCACCTGGGCTGTTCCCGTTTTTCCGGCAAAACGGTATTTGGCATCCAGACCTGTCTGCCTTGCCGTCCCCCCTGGTCCATGAACCACATCCTCCATGGCACTGATTATTTCACCCCAGAAAGCCGGGTTACGGATCACGATCTGTTGCTTTTCAAGCCCGGGGACGGAGATGACCTCATCTGTTATCGCATCACGTATTTCTGCGATCAGACGCGGTTTCATCATCATCCCATGACTGGCCAGGGCAGCTGTCGCCTTTGCCAGTTGTAATGGCGTTACCAGCATATAGCCCTGTCCAATCCCCATAATCAGCGTTTCTCCCGGATACCAGGGTTGACCGAAAGTCTTCTGTTTCCAGTCCCTGG
Source organism: Gammaproteobacteria bacterium RBG_16_51_14 (assembly GCA_001802375.1). Classification (GTDB taxonomy): domain Bacteria; phylum Pseudomonadota; class Gammaproteobacteria; order Eutrophobiales; family Eutrophobiaceae; genus RBG-16-51-14. The sequence continues at coordinate 25,331 of MGXK01000137.1, read as the reverse complement.
ATGGCAGTACTGCGCCGGTTTCACCACCAATATCAATACCTGTTTCCTTGCCAAAACCAAAATCACTTAATCCTGCCTGGATTCGATTGATACCAAGATCATGTGCCAAATTGTAGAAATAGACATCGCATGACTGTGTAATTGCCTTTTTTAAACCAGTATATCCATGGCCATATTTTTTCCAGTCACGATAGCGATGTTCGCTTCCCTGAAGTGAATACCAGCCAGGACACCATGTTTCATCCGCCAGGTGCCGCATGCCGGAATTAAGTGCAATCAATCCCAGAAATGGCTTTATTGTTGAGCCGGGAGGGTATTTCCCCTGCATCACCCGGTTGATTAAGGGATTCTCATTTGACAGTAACAGCTGGTTGTATGATTTCTCATCAATGCCATTCACGAAGGGATTTGGATCATAGCCAGGTGAACTGACCATGGCCAGAACATCACCATTTTCCGGATTAATAGCGACGATTGCCCCGCGTTTCCCCTTTAACGCATCAACAGCGACGCGCTGAAGAGAAATATTAAGTGTTAAATGCAGGTTTTGACCCGGTTTAGGTGCGGTTTTATCGAGTACGCGAATAATACGTCCCTGGGCATTTACTTCAACCTGCTGATAGCCCACCTTGCCATGCAGGATTTCTTCATACGCCTTTTCAACCCCCGATTTACCTGTGTGGGTGGACCCGCTGTAGTCAGTGGTATCAAGTGACTTGAGATCGTTCTCATCGATCCGCCCGACATAACCGACGGCATGTACAACTCCAGCGCCCAGGGGATAATAGCGATTAAGTCGAGCCCTGATATCAACCCCGGGAAATAAATGCCGGTTGACTGCAAACTGTGCGACTTCATCTTCACTCAGGTTAAAACGCAGGGGGATACTCTCAAAGCGGCGTTTCTTTTTCAAAAGACCCTGAAATCGACTGATATCTGTTTCTTCAATCAGGATCATTTTACCCAGACGGTTTACCACATCCCCCAGTCTGTCGATCTGCTCAGGCACAAGTTCAAGGCTGAATGATGGCCGGTTTTCAGCAAGCAGAATACCATCCTGGCTGAAAATCAAACCCCGGATTGGTGGAATCGGCAGGATCTTGACACGGTTTTGCTGTGAAAGAGTCGTAAAATGATCATGCATAATTACCTGTAAATAAAAAACACGCAGTACAATCAACAGTAGCAGGAACAGCATGAAAAAACTGGCAAAGTAAATACGCCGTCGGATGAGTTGCGCTTCTTCACCAATATCTTTAAGAGTAAACTCCTTGGGCATCGAAACGTTCGTCTGAATCAGGATATGAGATATTTTCGACGAATATCTCTGAGCACGATAAACAGCCACGGCCACAACAACATGCTGGTAAAGGCAGGCATCCAGTAAGTCCAGTTATTCGGTGGCACCCCCATCATGCCCCTTATCCATAAGGAAATAAATTCATACAATAATAAATAGATACAGACGAGTACTGCCTGTTGTGTCAGTGGAAATACGCGCATGCGCTGATAGGACTTCAAACAAAGATAGGCAATAATGGCCAGTCCCAGCGCATTTTGGCCCAACACAGTTCCCTGCTGGACATCCAGCAACAACCCCAGTACCCAGCCGATACCGATCCCCACTCTATCGGGCAATGCCATGCACCAGTAGATAAGTACGATTGCCACCCAGGAGGGCCGCCAGTAAATTGCCCAGTCAGGCAAGGGCATTGCCATCAACATCATTGCGATGACAAAGCTTAAAACAATGATCCAGCCTCCCTGATGCCTGTCAAAGATCATGGATTGATCGCCAAATCGGGTGACCCGGATTTCATTGAAGGGTGTTCATTCGGCCACACCATTAATACCTCACGACTCTGTTCCAGTCTGGCACTGGGCTTCACTTTCACTGTTGCAAATGGTTCCCCGGGATCAAAGCTGATAGCGGAGACAATACCCACAGGATAACCCGGCGGGAAACGCTGTCCCAGTCCGGATGAAATGATCAGGTCGCCTTCCCTGATATCAGCATTATTGGGAAGATTCTCAAGTTGCAGGGAATCACTCTCGCCGGTACCCACCGCAATTGCCCGCAGCCCATTTCGATTTATCTGCACCGGCAAGGCATGGGTTGGATCAGTAATCAGGAGAACGGTACTGGAAAATGGACCTGCATGAATTATCTGGCCCATAATCCCCGATGCATCCACGATGGGCTGCCCATCATAGGCACCTTCACGCTGACCCTTGTTGATGACTATCTGGCGTCGAAATACCTGCTGATCAACAGCGAGTAGCTCAGCAACAAGAACACGATCATTCAACCTGAATGATGATTCGAGTAACTCACGCAACCGTTTATTCTCTGCCTCCAGAATTGAAAAACGCTGCAACTTTGAACTTAACAGCAACTGTTGTTCCCTGAGACGGGAATTTTCATCCACCAGATTATTGCGGGTTACCAGCGTATTCGATGCCCATTCAAACGCAACGACGGGTAAATTCACGATATATTGTAACGGGTAAACAGCAGCAGAAAGCGAGGAACGGAGAACTTGTAGATGACTATAGTGATGATCAACAATCATTAAAATGATTGATGTCGCTATAAACAGCAATATGCGTACATTGGCTGACGGGCTTTTCAGGAACAGGGTAGTAATAACCGTACTCCTCTAATACCAGAATCGTGATATCAATTACTCAACTGCAAGGATATCGTTACCATACTCCTCTATCATTTCCAGATAGCGACCACCGCCACGTGCCACACAGGTGAGAGGGTCTTCGGCAATAATCACCGGCAATCCCGTTTCCTCCATTAACAGACGATCCAGATCACGCAGAAGCGCTCCGCCACCGGTGAGCACCATACCGCGTTCGGCAACATCCGAACCCAGTTCCGGTGGTGTTTTTTCCAGGGCATTCTTAACGGCTCCAACAATCCCCGACAGCGGTTCCTGCAAGGCTTCCAGGATCTCGTTACTGTTCAGGGTGAAACTGCGCGGGATGCCTTCTGCCAGATTCCTCCCCCTGACTTCCATCTCCCTGATCTCATTTCCCGGATACGCACACCCGATTTCATGTTTTATGCGTTCTGCAGTTTGCTCACCAATCAGACTGCCGTAATTGCGACGCACATAGTTGACAATTGCCTCATCGAAACGATCACCCCCGATCCTGACTGAATCGGAAAAAACAATTCCATTAAGTGAGATAATTGCTACCTCCGTCGTACCCCCCCCGATATCAAGCACCATTGAACCACGTGCATCACTGACCGGCATACCGGCACCAATCGCTGCCGCCATTGGTTCTTCAATCAAATGGACACTGCTTGCCCCGGCACCGGCGGCGGACTCGCGTATAGCACGCCGCTCCACCTGGGTCGATCCACAGGGGACTGCCACAAGCACCCTCGGGCTGGGTTTGAACAGGGTATTGCCAAGGGCTTGATGGATAAAATATTGCAGCATCTTTTCGGTTACCGTGAAATCAGCTATCACGCCATCTTTCAAGGGGCGAATAGCGATAATATGACCTGGGGTACGGCCCAGCATGCGCTTGGCTTCCGTTCCCACGGCACGAATTGACTTGGCATTGAAAGTATCACCATCCTTGCGGATAGCCACAACGGAGGGTTCGTTCAGGACAATCCCTTTGCCACGGACGTAGATCAGGGTATTGGCCGTTCCCAGGTCAATGGATAAATCATTGGAAAACAGGCCTCTTAATTTATTAAACATAAATAAAACCGGGTTTTACGTTAAAAAAACAGAATCTGGCCCGGAGAGCGTATATCCAGCGTCCGGAAATTGACCCGTTCGGGAAAATCTGCCCATAAATTCGCTGATCATGCGCGATCTCAGACTCCTGCAAGATCACCTTTATGAAAGGTGGTACTGTAGCAACGGGGAAGGCTTTGGGCAAGCTGTGTTATGTGATAAATTTTTACCTTTCAATAAATAACGGTTGAGTCTTTATGTCTCTCGATAGAACAGATGTAGAAAAAATTGCCTGGCTGGCCCGGTTGTCTCTGGAAGAGCAGGATATCCCTGACTATGTCCAGAACCTGTCCAGTATCCTGGCACTGGTAGATCGCATGAATTCCGTCAATACCAGGGATATAACCCCATTGGCACACCCGCTGGATCTTCAGGCCCGCCTGCGTAACGATGACGTCATCGAGACAAATCAGCGCGATCATTTTCAGAAGAACGCCCCGGCTGTTCAAGGTGGCTACTATCTGGTACCTAAAGTTATTGAATAAACACAACCAGAAATATAACCCGTATACAATCAAATAATTATCCGTCGTCATGGATTGGCAATAACAAGCATGCATACAAAAACACTAGCTGAACTATCCAGTGCACTTCACAAAAAGGATTTTACGAGTGAAGAGCTTACACGCACCTGTCTTGATCGCTGCCGGAAATTCAATCCGTCACTGAACTGCTTCATTACGATTGATGAAGAACATGCCATTAATCAGGCTAGGGAAGCAGATAAACGTTTACAATCAGGTACTTCCGATCCACTGACTGGCATCCCGGTTGCGCACAAGGATATCTTTTGTACAAATGGTCTCAAAACTTCCTGCGGATCAAGGATGCTCGATAATTTCATTGCGCCTTATGATGCAACCGTCGTGACCCGGCTGAATGCAGCGGGGATGGTAACGCTGGGGAAGACCAATATGGACGAATTCGCCATGGGTTCATCCAATGAAACCAGCTTTTATGGTGCGGTTTTCAATCCCTGGGATACTAAATATGTTCCTGGGGGATCATCCGGAGGCTCCGCCAGCGCAGTCGCTGCGCGGCTTGCTCCGGCAGCGACCGGTACCGACACCGGTGGTTCTATCCGACAGCCAGCCTCACTTTGTGGTATAACCGGTCTCAAACCCACCTACGGCAGGGTTTCCCGCTATGGGATGATTGCCTTTGCCTCAAGCCTTGATCAGGGAGGACCGATGACACGGACCGCTGAAGATGCTGCCATGATGTTGAGCGTAATGGCCGGTTTTGACGAACGTGATTCGACCTCTGCCGGATATCCTGTCGATGATTACACGGCGTCACTTGGTAATGATATCAATGGACTCAGGATCGGTTTACCGAAGCAGTACTTCAATGAAGGCCTTGATACTGCCGTTGCTGAAGCCATCAATATTGCTATCAGGGAACTGGGAAAACTGGGCGCCTGTTGCCGTGAGGTGGATCTGCCCAATTCGGAACTTTCCATCCCGGCATACTATGTGGTTGCACCTGCAGAATGTTCCTCAAACCTGGCACGTTATGATGGAGTGCGTTATGGCTATCGATGTACAAATCCGAAAGATTTGAATGATCTCTTTTGCCGTTCCCGTGGCGAAGGTTTTGGCCGGGAAGTGAAACGCCGGATCATGATCGGAACCTATGTACTCTCGGCCGGCTACTATGATGCCTATTATCTCAAGGCACAACAGATCCGGCATCTGATATGTGATGATTTCCGGAATGCCTTCAACGAGGTCGATATCATCATTGGGCCGACAGCGCCCGGCCCTGCGTTTAAACTGAATGAACGGATGGATGATCCAATCAGCATGTATCTCTCGGATATCTATACCGTGTCGGTCAACCTGGCCGGCCTGCCCGCCCTTTCTGTCCCGGCCGGCTTCGTCAATCATCTTCCCGTCGGTATGCAGATGATTGGTAATTATTTCAGTGAATCGCAGCTATTAAACATCGCTCATCAATTTCAGCTGGTCACCGACTGGCATAAACAAATACCAGAAGGTTTTCAATAGATTATGGAATGGGAGCCGGTTATCGGACTTGAGATCCACGCCCAGTTGGCAACGAAGAGCAAGATCTTCTCCGGGGCGGCAACGGCCTATGGCGCCGATCCAAACGTGCAGGCCTGCGCCGTGGACCTCGCGCTGCCTGGCGTCCTGCCGGTAATCAACAAGGAAGTCATCAGGATGGCGATCACATTCGGTCTCGCTATCGATGCCGGAATCCCGGGGCGTTCCATTTTTGCCCGCAAGAATTATTTTTACCCGGACCTGCCCAAGGGATACCAGATCAGCCAGTACGAACTGCCCATTGTCAGCCATGGTCGGATTGAAATCCGGCTGGAGGATGGCAGTGTCAAGACCATTGGCATCACCCGGGCCCACCTGGAGGAAGACGCCGGCAAATCAGTACACGAAGGTTTCATGGACAGATCCGGTATCGACCTCAACCGGGCAGGGACACCCCTGCTTGAGATCGTCTCGGAACCGGATATGCGCACAGCCAATGAAGCCATCGCCTACATGAAAAAAATCCACTCTCTCACGCGTTATCTGAAGATTTGTGATGGCAACATGCAGGAAGGCTCCTTCCGTTGTGATGCGAATGTTTCGATCCGGCCCAAAGGTCAGGAAAAACTGGGTACACGTGCCGAACTTAAAAACCTCAATTCCTTCCGCTTTGTTGAACAGGCGATCAATTACGAGATCGAACGCCAGATCAGCATCATTGAATCCGGCGGTAAAATCATGCAGGAGACCCGCCTGTATGATCCCGTTAAAAATGAGACCCGGCCCATGCGCAGCAAGGAGGAGGCGAATGATTACCGTTATTTCCCGGATCCGGATCTCCTGCCCGTGCAAATCGACAGGGAAACCATCGAGGCGATCCGCCGGCTACTACCCGAATTACCGGACGCCAAACGCGCACGATTTATGCGTGACTATGGCCTGTCCGATTACGACAGCAGTAACCTGACCGCAAGCCCGGAACTGGCTGATTATTTTGAAGCAACCGTAAAATCTGCGGCGGGAGAATCCAAATTGAGCGCTAACTGGATCATGGGAGAATTCACCGCGGCACTCAATCGTGAAAGCCGGGACATCAGCAGGAGTCCGGTCTCGGCAGAAATGCTGGGTGGTCTGATCCGGCGCATCCGGGACAATACGATTTCAGGCAAGATCGCCAAACAGGTCTTTGAGGCCATGTGGAATGGCGAGGGCAATGCCGATGCCATCATTGAAAAGAAGGGTTTGAAACAGGTCACCAATACGGATGCTATAGAAAAAATGGTCAATGACGTCATCGCCGCCCACCCGGAACAGGTCGAACAATTCCGCGCAGGCAAGGACAAGGTACTGGGCTTCCTCGTCGGCCAGATCATGAAACAATCCCAGGGCAAGGCAAATCCACAGCAGGTCAATGAATTAATAAAGGAAAAACTGGGGAAGGTCTGAATATGTCCATCCGGTACTTGTTCAGGGTGTTGTTTATTATTCAACCGAATATATTGCCATATCAACGTGATATGGATACTTCTCCATGGTAAGGGGTCAGTGTCTGAGTTATCCCCACGAATAATCATGTTTGCCATTGCTGCTCTTGCAGCAAGTCATTGAGCTGAATCCATGCGGCATCAATATTGTTCCTGGTTAATCGTATTCTCGTTTCATGAATCATCTGCAGTCCAATAAAAATAGTGGATAACCCCCGTTTGTGACGGATACTGTTGGCCTGAAATGGATAATGTTGACCACTGAAGACGGTGGCCAGTCCTAATAACCACAATACGATGAAGGCCAGATCCGCGATTAACAATAGCATCTGCAAACGTGCTGCAGAACTGGTACGGTGATAGTCGAGGCCCAGTCCGAAGCGGTGACTCTTCACATCACGAAATCCTTCTTCCACCTGCATGCGTTGCCGGTAGAGGTTGACCACTTTCTTCGCCGGCATTGCTGAAGAGGGTAATGACGTCGCCAGTAACCAGGGTTCGTGTTGTGATTGGGCTTTCTTCCGGCTGTAGGCATTGGCCGCAATCTCATCCAAACGATTCTTGTGTTTACGCCCTTTTGGCGGGTCTTTATAAATGACCAATTGACACTTTACCTGATGTCGCACGGTTAACATCCCTTCACCCGGATATTGAGGCCGCGAGGAGGCCGATGCATAACAACGTCCGGCATCAAACCAACGGCCCCCGCTCGTCCAACGCAGATAATGCCGGTTCCGCACACGTCCTACCCAGTCCCAGCCGATGGATTCAACCAGTCGAAACCACGTTGTCCTGAAGCCCGCATCCGTCACCAGAATGGGGCGGCAATGGGCTGGGAATAACGCCTTGAGTTGTTCAAGAAACCGTTGGTGGGTAACCCGTTTCTCTTTCGTCGCATTCGTAGGTACTTCTTCATACAAGGTGAGCGCACGGCCCGCAGCCACCAGCGCTGCCCGCAACACAAAATGTTGTTTGTACTCGTCCATGTCCGACCAATCAATCAGGACCACCGGGCGCGTTTGTGACCCAATCAGCAACTGCCACAAGGACCGGTAGACTTCGATGCTTCCCCCGTGAAGATGGACATTGGAAAGCAACCGGTCCGTGCGTTTACTATTATGTTTATAACTCGTTCCGCTTCGTATTGACCGGCCCATGTCTGTGACCGTCAGCCGCCGCCCGATTAATACTGCCATTACATTGGCCGCCAGTGATTCACGACGGGCTTTATGCATCCATTCACATGTATTTCTCAGTAATTTGTGTAACACTGCTTGTGCCTGCATGGTGGCTTTCTCCGGTTTGACCTTGATTCGCATCTTGATCAGATCGAAATTCATCATGCAGGTTCAATTTTCAAAAATATAAATACCTAACGTATTGTTTTAGATCGATTTTTAATAAATATCTGCGGGGATAACTCAGGGTCAGAACCCTTTAAACACTATAGGTAACAAAGTCTCAACTATCCAGACAGTAAGTGGGTCAATACACGATAGTTGTTCAATTCAATAGTCCATACCATGAGTAAAATCCATGCCTATGGTGGAATGATTCGCTAGATGAAACGGGGAAGCACGACAGAGATAAAAGGAACTCAAAAAACTCTGTGAACAACTACTACAAATCACACGAGCCTTTATACCTGGCCATCATCATTTCAGTATAACCTCGATGAGTATGACTCCAGAGAGCCCCTTTCAAGAACGGCCTTTACTGCAGGTTCGTCAGATGCCTGCAATGGACCTGTTCATCAGGCACATAGCCGAGCCGGCAGTTGCCCCGATCGCTGTAATCGGCCTGTATTTCACACCTGTCTTGTTGTTCGGGTGTGTTAATCGTGGACTCATGGCGTTAACGGTCGTGCTCATATCGACTGTGGCCGCCTTTGTCACAGCCGGTCTTGGTTTACGTGCGAAGGCGCAGAACCATCCTTCATCGAGCTGGTGGCTGTCTTCGACACTCATCCTTTTGCTGCCGATCGTTCTGGTTCTGGATCCGTTAGGCTGATTACTGCCAACACAAAATCATTACGACAGATTGCGGTAGCGGTTAACAGTGTTCTGTAGCTGTGAACGAACATAACCCTGCTTGATTGAGGATATATACGCACATCGTCAATGCATGCAGGTCTATACCCCGGTAATGCTGGCAAGTCATAGATAACACTCTTGTTTTTTATTATCGTACCTGTCTGTCATTCAACACTGGTATACATTTTTACGTATTGCATCCTGGAAAAGACATTTGTATCCATATGCTTCCTGAGAGAGCCTTTTATCTCCCTGATGGAAGAATAATTATTCTTTTCCATCCAGTCTGTGATCTCCTTAAGTAATTCTTTGATAACTGAAAAACCGTTCTTATACAAAACAGAACACAGTTGAATGGTACTTGCCCCTGACATCAATAATTTGAGGCAGCTCCTGGCATCATGCACACCAGTGGTCGCACTCAGATCACACTTGACTTCATTATGTAAAAGGGTTATCCAGCGCAAGGTGTTGCCAATATATTGTGAATTACTCAATCGCATTGTATGGATCACCTCTTTCGTGTCGATATCAAAATCCGGTGTAAAAAACCAGTTGAACAGTACGAGGGCATTCACACCGTCAGCATCCAGTGTTTTTGCAAAATTAATCAATGAGGTGAAATAGGGCCCAATCTTGAACATGATCGGGATGGTAATATGCTTTTTCAGTTCCCTTAGTATTTCATAATAAGCATTTTCAACCTGACTGCTATCCTGGAACCTGATGGGTGGGAAATTATCCAGTTTATCGTAATATTTCTGATCAAATTCCGGGTGTGATATGTGTTCCTTATGGGGTAGTATGCTGATATTCAGTTCCAGTGCATCTGCACCTGCAGCCTGTATTTTCCTGGCATAATCAACCCACAGGGATGAACTTGTACAATTTATGCTCGCAATAATCGGAATACTACAGGTACGTTTGGCTTTATCTATTAAATTCAGATATTCATGCAGGTCATAACCCCTTAAATAATCATATTCTTCAGGATGGTGGATGGTAATACCACTCTGTAGCTTTGCAATATCAGCAAGAATTTCCTCTTCAAATACGGACCTGAGTACAACCGCACCTGCCCCGGAATCATCGGCTCTTTTTACCCCGTCAATATCCTTGGTCAAACCTGAACTGGATACGATGAGTGGATTTTTCAATGTCAAACCAGCATATTTAGTCACAGTATCAGTCATCTGACTTCCCCATATAGTTACCTGATTTTAAAAAAATGATTATCGAAGTATTTGCGAAACTATTCAATCACCTTCTTCCCGTGCGTGAGGCACCTGGAAATGGAACATGAAAACAGGGGTATCCAATTCCAGTCCACCCACCATAGCCAGGGTTCTTGAAAGGAACAGCGCAAGAAATTAGCCTGAAACGCATTTATATAACCTCTATACGGGCACCAACACCTAGTGATAAAGTCTTTGCTGAATCACCCTGATTTATTGCGATTTCAATCAGACCACTGGAATTTTTATACCAGAATATGTGTCCTGCCTGTACACAAGAGAATGTATCTGCATACAGTATTTCCTGATTGGCAATCCTTAAGATTTTGTCATCACTTATAATCTCTGCACGGATGCCGGTTATACAATTTCCAAAATTATCAATATAGATTATCTCGGCAAGATCATCCGGCCAGTGGTTCCTGTCCTTCCATTTGAAGCTTGTGCCCGGCACGCCATCACCATTTGCAAGCATGGCACAAACAGGGGCATAAAGATCGCGACCATGGAAACTTGCAGACAGTTTTTCCGGCAACCAGGTAATTTCCAGGCAATCAATGGATGATTTGTGACGTGCCACAATATCAAACAGACCATTATCTGGCCCGACAAACCAGCGATTATCGATCCTCAGCACAACCGGTTTGTCTTTGAAACTCCCTACACCAGGGTCAACCACACAAAAAAAGATCGTCCCGGGAGGAAAATCTTTCGTATAGGCATCAAGCAGATAGGCACAGGCTTTTGGATTCTGTTTCGGGGCATCTGCAAATAAGTTGATGACATTTTCTTTTGGCGCATGCTGAAGCAAGACTGCCTGTACCTGACCGATGTAAGGACCTTCAATCCCATAATCTGTAAATAGAATAATCATGCAAACCTCTCCCAGAAATTTATAGTCATTATTTTAAAATACTGGTAACGAATTAACAGGCAGCAATCGTTGATACATAACAACATAATACAGGCCCAACGAGTACATTTTTTAAGAAATCTCAGATTATTCATGGTTTCCGCTGGACAGGGAGGTTCCGGCATTTTCAATAGCTGTCAAGCCATTGATAATGTGAGAAAAACCAATCTCATTTTTACTTTTACGCATACCCTCCATGGTATACGCCCTTCGGGTCAGTGCTTGCGCACTGTTCAAAATCGCTCCAGGCGATTTTGTCGCGGTCTGAAAATTCCAGGACCGCGGTACCCCCTGGTGGGGCAAGAAATTATTCAGACTTTTTTAAAATAAAAAACCGGGCATTACCCGGTTTAATATTACAGAATTGACGGTTGTTATTATTGTTAAACTTCTGCGTTTTTGTCATCACCTTCAATACTGACGGGTCTGCCTACCAATTCCACAATGGCCATCGGGGCCTTGTCACCAGCACGATATCCGCATTTCAGGATTCGCAGATAGCCGCCCGGACGCTCCTTGTAGCGTGGACCCAATTCGTTGAATAACTTTGTTACAATGCCACGATCACGTAGCCGTGAATATGCCAGACGCCGCTTGGCTACCGAATCGTTTTTTGCCATGGTAATCAAGGGCTCAGCCACACGACGTAATTCCTTCGCCTTGGGCAGGGTCGTCTTGATTATCTCGTGTTGCATGAGCGACACGGTCATGTTCCTGTACATCGCCTTGCGATGTGAACTGTTACGATTCAGTTTTCGACCACTCTCTCTATGACGCATTTTACTTCTCTCTTGTTATCATGCGGACGCTGATTCCCTGTCTTCATATAATCCTGGTGGCGGCCAATTCTCCAGTCGCATACCCAGAGACAGTCCACGTGTAGCCAGGACATCCTTGATTTCGGTAAGTGATTTTTTTCCAAGGTTTGGTGTTTTTAGCAATTCAACCTCGGTACGCTGAATCAAATCACCGATATAATATATGCTTTCAGCCTTCAGGCAGTTTGCTGAACGCACAGTCAGTTCCAGATCATCTACCGGACGCAGCAGGATTGGATCGATTTCCGGTTCATTACTGGCTGCCGTTTCAACAGCTTCTTCAGCTTCAAGATCAACGAATACCTCCAGCTGACTGCGCAGGATACTTGCCGATTCCCGAACTGCGTTTTCCGGATCGATTGTGCCATTGGTTTCGATCACCATAACCAGCTTGTCCAGATTGGTCCGCTGGTCGACGCGTGCATTCTGTACTTCATAGGAAACACGACTGATTGGACTGAATGAGGCATCCAGTTTCAACCTGCCTATCGCCTGATCGCCCTCTTCACTTCCTCCGATAACCACCGGCCTGTAACCACGACCGCGAGCCACTTTCATGATCATGCTTAATTCACCCGCCTTGGTCAGGTTGGCAATAAGATGATCGGGATTGGCAATTTCCACATCATGGTCAACCGTAATATCCCTTGCCCGAACCTCGCCAGGACCACTTTTTTTGAGTGTCAGGGTTGCTTCATCTTTGGCATGCATCTTGATTGCCAGTCCCTTGAGATTCAACAGAATATCGGTGACATCTTCCTGAACACCTTCAATGGCCGTATATTCATGTAATACACCATCGATCTCCACTTCGACCACGGCACAACCGGACATGGAAGAAAGCAATACACGGCGCAATGCATTTCCCAGGGTATGACCGAACCCCCTGTCCAAGGGTTCAATGATGATCTTGGCACAGGTAGCACTGATGGGTTCAACATCAACCCGGCGTGGCTTCAATAGTTCTTCAAAAATAGACGTCATGCGCTAAACCTCCAGTAGGCTTACTTGGAGTAGAGTTCTACAACGAGCTGTTCATTAATATCGGCAGACAAATCACTCCGTTCCGGAACCGACATAAAGACACCTTCCATTTTCTTAACATTTACTTCAACCCATTCGGGTATACCATACTGCTCTGCCACAGACAGGGATTCCTTGATACGCAGTTGCGTTTTGCATTTTTCACGAATCGCTACAGTATCGCTAACTCTGACCTGATACGACGGAATGGTCACAGCCTTGCCATTAACCGTAATCGCCTTGTGACTCACCAGCTGCCGTGCTTCGCTGCGTGTACAGCCAAAACCCATCCGGTAGACAACATTATCAAGTCTGCATTCAAGCATTTTTAACAGGTTTTCACCGGTGGATCCCTTATGGCGTGCTGCTTCCTTGTAATATTTGCGGAACTGCCTTTCCAGCACACCATATATCCGGCGCAATTTCTGCTTTTCACGAAGCTGCAGGGCATAGTCGGAGAGTCGTTTCTGCCTTCCAGCATGAACACCCGGAATTTTGTCGATCTGACATTTTGACTCCAGGGGGCGTGCCCGGCTCTTTAATAAAAGATCCGTCCCTTCACGTCGACTAAGCTTGCATTTCGGTCCCAGATATCGTGCCATCTTGCCTCTCCTGAATATTAAACCCGACGTCTTTTCGGTGGACGACACCCGTTGTGCGGAACGGGGGTAACATCTGTAATGTTGGTAATCTTCAAACCGACGGCATTCAATGCTCGTACTGCAGACTCACGCCCTGGTCCCGGCCCCCTGATAAAGACTTCCAGGTTCTGCATTCCGAATTCCCGCACCGCTTCACCTGCTTTCTGCGAAGCTATCTGTGCTGCAAATGGCGTACTCTTCCGCGAACCACGGAAACCGCTGCCCCCTGACGTTGCCCAGGAAAGGGTATTCCCCTGTCGATCAGTGATAGTAATAATCGTGTTATTAAAGGAGGCATGAATATGGGCTATGCCATCCACGACGGTCTTTTTTACACGCTTGCGGGTACGAGTAGTTGCTTTTGCCATTCGATTTACCTGTATAAATTACTTTTTTACAATCCGTCTTGGACCCTTGCGGGTTCGAGCATTGGTACGGGTGCGCTGTCCACGGACAGGCAGACCGCGGCGATGCCGTATGCCTCGATTGGTACCCAGATCCATCAACCGCTTGATATTCATTGATATTTCACGCCGTAAATCACCTTCCAGATTGTACTTGACAACTTCAGCACGTATTTTGTCCAGGTCTTCCTCGCTCAGATCACGTACTTTCGTTTGTTTATGCAGACCCGTTGCATCACAAATCAACCAGGCTCGTGATCGCCCGATCCCGAATATATGGGTCAATGCAATATTCAGATGCTTGTTGTCCGGTATGTTTACGCCTGCTATACGAGCCATTGAATTATTTCTCCACTACGTTTGCGTGCCTTAACCCTGACGCTGCTTATGGCGAGGGTCTGTACAGATAACCCGTACTGTCCCCCTTCGGCGAATGATTCTGCAATTGCGGCAGATTTTTTTAACTGATGCTCTCACCTTCATCGCTGTTCTCCGTGCAGTAAACCTCGACTCATCGTCGACGCCCGTAACTTTTCAGATTGGCTTTTTTCAAGAGTCCTTCATATTGATGGGACATCAAATGAGCCTGTATCTGTGACATAAAATCCATGACAACAACAACGATGATTAACAGGGAAGTACCGCCAAAATAGAAAGGAACATTGAACTTGAGAATAAGGAATTCCGGTAACAAGCAGACAAAAGTGATATATATCGCCCCCGCCAGGGTCAGCTTGGTCAGAACACCATCCAGAAAAACCGCTGTCTGTTCGCCTGGCCGCATACCCGGTACAAACGCACCTGATTTTTTCAGGTTTTCCGCTGTTTCCCTCGGATCGAAAACCATCGCCGTATAGAAGAAACAGAAAAAGACTATCCCCGCTGCATAACATATGACATAAATCGGTTGTCCGGGTGACAAGGTTGACGCAACATCCTGCAACCAGCGCATTCCTTCATTCTGTCCAAACCAGCTCGCTATGGTCGCCGGAAACAGAATCAGGCTTGATGCGAATATGGGCGGGATAACACCGGACATATTCAGCTTCAGGGGCAGATGACTGGACTGCCCCGCATACATCTTGCGCCCGACCTGCCGTTTTGCGTAATTCACGGTAATCCGCCTCTGCCCGCGCTCTACGAAAACCACAAAACCGGTAATAACAACTGCAAGGGCAAACAGTCCGAAAACGGCGAATAAATGCATCTCGCCTGTACGCGATAACTCCAGGGTTCCACCAATCGCCTGCGGTAATCCTGCAACTATCCCCGCAAAAATTATCAATGATATCCCGTTACCCACTCCACGTTCGGTTATCTGTTCACCCAGCCACATCAGAAACATCGTCCCGGTCACCAGTGTCGTGACGGCCGCAATTCTGAATCCTATTCCAGGATCCATCACAACAGCCTGCCCGCCTGCCTGCTGACCTTCCAGTGCCATGGCAACACCCAGGGCCTGGAATGTTGCCAGCAAAACCGTACCATAGCGCGTGTATTGTGTTATTTTGCGTCTGCCGGATTCACCTTCCTTGCGCAGTTGTTTCAGGCTGGGTTCCACCACCGTGAGCAATTGCATGATAATCGAGGCTGAAATATACGGCATAATGCCCAGCGCAACGACAGAAAAACGTCTCAAAGCCCCACCCGAAAACATGTTAAACATATCCAGGATAGTGCCACTCTGCTGGTTAAACATATCCGCCAACGCCACCGGATTGATACCCGGTACCGGAACATGGGTACAAATACGAAACACAAACAGTGCAATCAACAAGAATAAAAGCCGCTGACGCAGCTCTTTCAGCTGACCCAAGCCGGCCAGACCGCCGGGTATTGCCGGTTTAGACGCAGCCATTTATTCCTCGATCACCTTACCGCCTGCAGCTTCTATTGCAGCACGAGCACCCTTGGTGACTTTCAGACCCTTGACTATTACCTTTTTCCCCAGAGAACCTTTGGCAATAATCCTGGCCCGGATAATATCTTTCGATACCAGATTGGCTTGCTTCAGCGCGTCGAGGTCAATCGTCTCTGCATCAATACCAGCCAATTCATGTAATCTGATCTCAGCCGTCAATTTACCAATACGCGAATGAAAACCAACCTTGGGGAGACGACGTTGTAATGGCATCTGGCCGCCTTCAAAACCGACCTTGTGATAGCCTCCAGAACGGGATTTCTGCCCCTTGGTCCCGCGCCCGCATGTCACACCGGTACCGGAGCCAAGACCACGCCCTACACGCTTGGCCTCTTTTTTTGAATCCGCATGAGGTTTAATTAAATTTAGACGCATATCATACCTCTTCTAGCGCCAGCAAATAGGATACCTTATTGATCATGCCCCGGTTTTCCGGCGTATCATCAACCGTCACGGTATGCCCGATCCGTCTCAAACCCAGTCCGGCAACACATGCCTTATGCGCCTTGAGTCGTTTGTTGATACTGCGCTTCAACGTTACCTTTATTTTGTTATCTTTACTGGCCATGTCTAACCTGTAATTTCCTCAACCGTTTTGCCACGTTTTGCTGCGATATATTCCGGCGATGCAATTGACTGCAATCCCTTTATCGTGGCACGCACAACATTGATCGGATTGGTTGACCCAATCGACTTGGAAAGAACATTATGCACACCGACCACTTCAAAAACAGCACGCATCGGTCCGCCCGCGATGATGCCTGTACCTTCGGAAGCTGGTTGCATGTAAACCCTGGCAGCACCGTAATCAGCTGTCGTGGCATAATGCAGTGTGCCTTCTTTTAACGGGACAGATACCATATTACGCCGGGCATCTTCCATTGCCTTTTGTATGGCTATGGGGACTTCCCTTGCTTTCCCAAGTCCTATACCAACTTTCCCGTTACCATCACCAACAACTGTCAGGGCTGCAAATCTAAACTGGCGACCACCTTTTACCACTTTGGCAACACGGTTTACCGCGACCAGTTTTTCCTGCAGCCCTTCATTTCCAGTGATTGAATCAATTAATGCCATAAATCCGTACCTCTAGAATTCCATACCCTGTTCACGTGCTGCATCAGCCAGTGCCTTGACACGCCCGTGATATTTAAAACCGGATCGATCAAAAGCAACTTTGGAAATACCAGCCTTTCTGGCTCGCTCAGCCAGCACTTTGCCAACAAGAGATGCTGCCTTGATATTACCACTGTATTCAACCTGCCCCTTTATCTCTTTATCGATCGTGGATGCACAGACAAGCACCTCGGATCCGTTCGGGGTAATAATCTGCGCGTAGACATGCCTTGGTGTCTTATGCACACAAAGGCGGTGTATCCCTTGCTGTTTAATCCTTGCCCGGGACTTTCTTGCACGGCGTAATCTATGCGTTTTCTTCTTGTTCATATCTAGCTATGCCTTCTTGGCTTCTTTACGAATTACCCGTTCATCAGAATAACGTACACCTTTACCCTTGTAAGGTTCCGGTGGCCGATAGGCCCGGATATTTGCAGCGACCTGCCCGACTTGCTGTTTGTCGATACCTTTGATTACAACTTCTGTCTGACTGGGTGTTTCTATCGTGATCCCATCAGGAATACAAAAATCAACCGGATGGGAGAATCCCAGCGTCAGGTTTAAAACCTTACCCTGCACCTGTGCGCGGTAACCGACACCAATGATTTCAAGCCTGCGTTCATATCCTTTACTGACACCGGTTACAATATTCTGTAACAAAGCCCGTGTTGTCCCCGCCACGGCCTCTGCTGATCTGGATTCCTCACTTGTCCTCGTTATCAGCATATTGTCTTCCTGCTTTACGGTAATTGCCGGATGGAGGTTATGATTTAATACGCCTTTATTACCCTTTACCGTAATGGTACAGCCATTGATGTTCACTTCAACACCAGCAGGGATTGCGACCGGATTATTTGCTATTCGAGACATATTCTGTAAACCATCAAGCGACTATACAAAGCACTTCGCCACCAATACCCTGTTTGCGTGCGCTTTTGTCTGTCATTACACCTTTTGGTGTCGATACAATTGCGGTACCAAAACCACCCATAACCTTTGGTAAGGTGTTCATGGATTTATATTTATGTAAACCCGGGCGACTTACACGCTGAAGCTTTTCAATCACAGGTTTGCCTTCAAAATATTTGAGTTCGATCACGAGTGATTTTTTGCACCCATCTTCTACCTGCTTGAAATCAGTAATAAAACCTTCTTCCTTCAGAATTGTTGCAATAGCAACCTTTAGCTTGGATGATGGTACAGTTACCTGGTGTTTCATTCGTGCATGCGCATTACGAATGCGCGTAAACATATCAGCAATAGGGTCTTGCATGCTCATACTTTATCTTCTCTTTTATCCTAACCAGTTACCAACTCGCCTTGACCAGACCCGGGATATCACCGCGCATGGCTGCTTCACGCAGTTTATTGCGACTTAATCCAAACTTACGATAAAAGCCATGTGGCCTTCCCGTAATATGGCAACGATTTCGAACACGTGATGGACTTGAATCCCGTGGCAACTTGTTCAGCATTTCTCTCGCGGCCCTGCGTTCTTCTCCACTGAGAGAGGCGTCCTTGATCCTGACTTTTAATCCGTTGCGCTTGGCCGTGAACTTTTTTACCAGCCTTATCCGCTTCTTCTCACGGTTTATCATAGAGCGTTTTGCCATTACCAACCCTTCCTCATGACCTTAATGGAAAATTGAATGCCAGTAACAGGGATCGGGCTTCTTCATCTGTCCGTGCAGTCGTCGTAATTGTGATATCCAGACCCCTGATGCTGTCGATCTTGTCGTAATCAACCTCAGGGAAAATAATCTGTTCCTTCACTCCCAGACTGTAATTACCACGGCCATCAAAAGATTTCGGGCTGAGACCGCGAAAATCACGTATGCGTGGTATAGCTATCGAGATCAACCTGTCGAGAAATTCATACATACGCTGTCGCCGCAGGGTTACCTTGCAGCCGATAGGCCATCCTTCACGAACCTTGAAATTGGCCACCGACTTACGCGAGTTGGTCACGACAGGTTTCTGCCCGGATATCAGGGTCATATCAGCTACCGCGTGGTCGATTATTTTTTTGTCTGCTACCGCCTCGCCAATCCCCATATTCAGGGTAATCTTGGTGATTTTTGGTACCTGCATTACAGTCTTGTAACCAAATTGTTCGGTTAACTGTCTGATGACGGTCTCTTTATAATATTCCTGCAATCTTGCCATGGTTCGCCACCTGTTATACATCAACTACTTCGTTATTGGATTTGAAATAACGAACCTTCTGCCCGTCTTCCAGAGTCCTGAACCCAATGCGATCACCCTTGCCTGTTATCGAATTCCATATTGCAACATTTGAAATATGTATAGACATTTCCTTCTCAACTATACCCCCCGGCTTCGCCTGCATTGGATTACCTTTGGTGTGTCGTTTCACCATATTCACATTTTCGACAATCACCTTGTATTCATCCGCCAGCACATTTAATACAACACCATGCTTTCCCCTGTCCTTACCGGTCAGAACAACGACTTCATCACCTTTTTTTATCCTGTTCATTTTTTACAAAACCTCAGGGGCAAGCGATATTATCTTCATAAACCGTTCACTGCGTAATTCACGTGTGACGGGTCCAAAAATACGGGTGCCGATTGGTTGAAACTGATTGTTCAGCAACACGGCAGCATTACTGTCAAAGCGAATCAGGGATCCATCCGGACGACGCACTCCTTTCCTGGTCCGCACAACCACAGCATTGTACATCTCACCTTTTTTTACCTTGCCTCGCGGGATTGCCTCTTTGATACTGACTTTGATGATATCACCGACATGGGCATAGCGACGCTTGGATCCACCGAGTACCTTGACGCACATCAGACGCCGAGCACCGCTGTTATCAGCAGCATCAAGCATGGTTTCCATTTGTATCATATGCGCTCTTCCCCCGGTCCCTAGATTTCCTGTGCCCTGGTGATAACCTTCTGCAGACGCCACGACTTGTTCTTCGAAATAGGTCTGGATTCCTCGATCACAACTACATCACCTTCTTTGCATTCATTGTTTTCATCGTGCGCGAGCAGTTTGGTGCTCCGTCTTATATGCTTTTCATACAACGGGTGCTTCACAGTCCGCTGGATCATGACAGCAATTGTTTTATTCATCGTGTTGCTGACGACCCGGCCAGTAAGCGTCTTTACCTGTTTTTTCACTTCACTCATACAGATTTACCTGCTGCCTTCTCCTGTAAAAGAGTTTTTATTCGCGCGATATCACGTCGAACTATCTTCATCTTGCCTGGTTTGGTCAACTGTCCGGTTCCTTTCTGCATTCGCAGGCTAAATTGCTCACGACGCAGATCCATCACCAGCTTATTCAACTCAGCCTGAGTCTTTTCTCTTAATTCTGATGCATTCATTACATTATCGTTCTGATCACGAAAACAGTTTTCACAGGTAATTTTGCCGCAGCCAGTTTAAATGCTTCCCGTGCAGTTTCCTCCGGGACTCCTTCCATTTCATATAACATACGTCCCGGCTGTACCTGGGCTACCCAGTATTCAACATTACCCTTGCCTTTACCCTGACGAACCTCGAGTGGCTTTTTTGTGATTGGCTTGTCCGGGAATATCCTTATCCAGACCTTTGCGCCTCGCTTTACACTGCGAGTAACAGCCCGGCGTGCAGCCTCAATCTGCCTGGCGGTAATACGCCCGCGGCCAACCGCTTTAAGCCCGTACTCTCCGAAACTGACCTTGTTTCCGATTGTTGCGAGCCCGCGATTCCTGCCTTTGTTCTGCTTCCTGAATTTTGTTTTTTTCGGTTGTAACACGCCAAATCTCCACTATGCTGCCACTGTAGCCTCTTCTTTTCCGGTATCTTTTTCGCCAGTTTTACCGTAGCCGTATACTTCGCCTTTGAAGATCCAAACCTTGACACCAATAATGCCGTAGGTTGTCTTTGCCTCGGCTGTACCATAATCAATATCTGCCCGCAGTGTATGTAATGGTACCCTGCCTTCCCGATACCACTCGGTACGTGCTATTTCCGCACCATTCAACCTGCCGCTGACGGTAATCTTTATTCCCTGAGCCCCAAGTCGCATGGTATTTGTCACTGCGCGTTTCATTGCCCGGCGGAACATGATTCGACGTTCTATTTGCTGGGCAACACTTTCAGCAACAAGATAGGCATCCAGTTCCGGTTTTCGAATTTCTTCTACACTGACATGAACTGGCACGCCCATCATTTTTGAGATTAACATCCGCAGTTGATCGATATCTTCACCCTTCTTGCCGATAACAATACCCGGCCTTGCAGTGTGAATAATGACCCTGGCGGTACCTGCTGGTCGCTCTATCTGAATACGACTGACTGAGGCATTTGCCAGTTTTTTTCTTACCAGATCACGCACCTCCAGATCAGTATGTAAAAAACCTGCATAATCCCTGTTGTTGGCATACCAGGTTGATGTCCAGTCCTTTATGATGCCCAGGCGTATACCCGTTGGATGTACCTTTTGACCCATTATGTCCTCACTCCTGATTCTCAGCGACTGTCACTGTCAAATGACTCGTCCTCTTCAATATTCTGTCAGCACGCCCTCTGGCCCGGGTACGCAGACGCTTCATTGTTGGTCCGGGGTTAACGACAACTGAACTGACTTTCAGTTCATCAACGTCCGCACCATCATTATGTTCTGCGTTTGCTATAGCTGACTCCAGCACCTTCTTGACCACTACTGATGCTTTTTTGTTACTGAATGTCAGAACGTCAAGCGCGCGATCAACAGACAGACCCCGTATCTGATCTGCAACAAGCCGCATCTTTTGTGGGGCTATATGTGTAAATTTCAGTGTCGCTGAAGTCGTCATATCAATTCATCGATTCATCGTTATTTGGTCTTTTTATCCGCTGCATGACCTCTGAAGGTACGGGTCAGGGCAAACTCACCCAATTTATGACCTACCATATTTTCTGTTACAAAGACTGGCATGTGAACACGACCGTTATGGACTGCGATCGTCAACCCGACCATTTCAGGCATCACCATTGAACGTCTGGACCATGTTTTGATCGGTCGTTTGTCATTTTTTTCTCTAGCCGTCTCGATCTTTTTATCCAGATGATGATCTATAAACGGACCTTTTTTTATTGAACGTGGCACGTTAAACCTCTCTATTTCCCGCGATTACGAACAATCAGGCTATCTGTGCGCTTGTTCTTTCTGGTCTTGTATCCTTTTGTTGGTACACCCCAGGGTGACACAGGATGCCTGCCACCTGATGTGCGACCTTCACCTCCACCATGTGGATGATCGACCGGGTTCATCGCGACACCCCGAACAGTTGGGCGGATACCACGCCAACGCTTTGCACCTGCCTTTCCTAAAGAACGTAATGAATGCTCACCATTGCTGACTTCACCGATCGTGGCGCGGCAATCAAGCAACACCTTACGCATTTCACCTGAGCGTAAGCGCAATGTTGCATATGCACCTTCCTTGGCGACCAGTTGTACTCCTGCACCTGCACTACGTGCAATTTGTGCACCTTTGCCTGGTTTCATTTCAATGCAATGCACCGTTGTTCCCAATGGAATGTTACGTAACGGCATACAATTTCCGGACTGGATAGCTGCTTCAGTTCCTGACATCAAATCTGCACCCTTGACAATCCCGTTTGGAGCTACGATATATCGGCGTTCACCATCTGCATAGAGCAGCAATGCAATATGCGCACTGCGATTCGGATCGTATTCAATTCTCTCCACACTTGCCCGGATTCCGTCCTTGTCACGCTTGAAATCGATTACACGGTAACGCTGTTTGGAGCCTCCACCGCGATGCCTGACCGTAATCCTGCCCTGATTGTTGCGACCGGAATTTTTGCCCTGTTTTTCCAGCAGGGGTTCATAGGGTCCGCCCTTGTGTAATTCCGGACTGACGACCTTGACCATAGAGCGCAGGCCAGGGGAGGTTGGTTTTGGTTTGAATAATGGCATATTGATGTACTACCTTATATATTCATTGTGGACCCAGATAATCAATATCGAATCCTGACTTCAGCTTTACATATGCTTTTTTCCAGCCAGAACGTTTTCCTGGTCTGCGACCAAATGTTTTTCTTTTGCCGTTCACATTGCTTACCTGTACAGACTCCACTTCAACTTCAAACATCAATTCAACAGCCTGTTTAATATCTGGTTTGGATGCACTCCTGGCAACCTTGAAAACGAACTGCCTGAATTTCTCACCAACCAGTGTTGATTTCTCTGTAATCCGTGGTTCCAGCAAGACATTCATTAATCTTTCCTGTTTCATGATAACCATGCCTCAACTTTCCCAAGTGCACCTTTTGTTATCAGGACTTTATCAAATCCAATCAATGAATATGGTTCAATTTCATCTGTATCAATAACATCAACATGTGGAATGTTTCTTGTGCCGAGATAAAGTTCTTCGGAAACTTCAGCGGTAATGATCAGGACTTCACTCAGGCCAAGTTCATTTAACCTGTCAAGCACAGCCCTGGTCTTCACCTCTGCAACCGTAAATTCATCCACACATACTAGACGATCTTGCCGTACCAGTTCAGACAGAATAGAGCGCATGGCACCACGATACATCTTCCTGTTAACCTTTTGTGAGTGATCACGCGGTTTTGCGGCAAAGGTAACTCCACCACCACGCCAAATCGGACTGCGTATGCTACCCGCACGTGCACGTCCCAATCCTTTCTGACGCCAGGGCTTCTTGCCACCACCCCTGACCTCTGAACGGTTCTTTTGTGCCTTCGTTCCGGATCGGGATCCAGCCAGAAATGAAGTCAGCACCTGGTGTATCAGCGGTTCATTAAAATCAGCAGCAAACACACTATCCGAAACCATGATGGTTCCTGCCTTTAGTGTGCCTGATTTATGCAGCTTCAGTTCCATCATGCGTCCTTTTTCTTATGATTCTTGATTGCGGGTTTAACCATTACTCTCCCGCCCTTTGCTGCCGGGACAGAACCCTTGATAAGCAACAGATTACGTTCATTGTCAACTTTCACCACTTCAAGATTCTGTGTTGTCCTCCTGACATTACCCATATGTCCTGCCATTTTTTTGCCCTTAAAGACACGTCCAGGCGACTGATTTTGTCCATTTGCACCCGCAGAACGATGCGACAGCGAATTACCATGGGTGGCATTACCCATTCGAAAATTATGCCGTTTGATAGCACCTGCAAAGCCTTTACCAATTGTGGTGCCGGTTACGTCTACCTTCTGTCCCGCTTCGAAAATACCCACTCCGATTTCACTTCCCGGGGTCAGGTTCTCACATTCATTATCACTGAGACGAAATTCAACAAATCCCTCTCCCGTCTCAATGTTCGCCTTGGCGAATATTCCGGCCTCCGCCCTGTTGACAAGTCCAGGTTTTTTCCTGCCCCATGCAACCTGCACAGCCCGATAACCATCCACCTCCGTGCAGGTCAGGTGTGTTACCCGATTTGGATCAACCTCTATTACGGTGACAGGAATGGACTGGCCTTCATCGTTGAAGATCCTTGTCATCCCTCGTTTCCGTCCAACAATTCCAATCGTCATTGTCTTATCTGCCTGTTAACCG
>MGXK01000137.1:0-393 GCA_001802375.1 Gammaproteobacteria bacterium RBG_16_51_14 | reverse complement strand
ATCGACGCCTGCCGCCAGGTCCAGCTTCATCAAGGCATCAACTGTCTTGTCTGTCGGATTAATAATATCCAGCAGACGTTTATGTGTGCGGATCTCATATTGATCCCGTGCGTCCTTGTTAACGTGGGGTGAAGTCAGTATTGTATATCGTTCCTTCCTGGTTGGCAGTGGAATTGGCCCTTTGATCTGGGCCCCGGTCCGCCGTGCTGTCTCCACTATCTCCCGTGTCGACTGATCAATAAGCCTGTGATCAAATGACTTCAGGCGTATGCGTATGATTTGCTGGTCTGCCATTGCTCTTTACTCAATGATCTTGGCAACGACACCGGCACCTACCGTCCGGCCACCCTCACGGATAGCAAAACGCAGGCCCTCTTCCATTGCAATCGGCAC
>MGXK01000136.1:5205-5720 GCA_001802375.1 Gammaproteobacteria bacterium RBG_16_51_14 | reverse complement strand
GTGATAAATACCTCATCTCCCTCGAAGCGGTACTCGGCGGGCAGACGCACCGCCTGGCTGCGGCCGTTTTTAAACAGTTTGGCAGTTTGCGGACGATTCATCAAGACACTCTCCGGGTGGGTATTGTATTTGTTTCATGCGTAGCTGGGCCTATGGTATATATCGAGATATATACCATAAGATATTTTGTTTCCAGACGTATATCCATTACGCTTGTCCCGCCCCTGTTTTTACGAACCCCTTTAAGGCATTGATTCTTTTCAAACGGATTTCCTCCGCTATTTCTGCACCTTCCAATCCCTGGTCAATCAAACCATGTGTGTCAATCTGTTTTGCAGCGTTGAGCGCCCTGCGGAAATAATCGGCCTGCGGGTAATCACTCCCGGCAAGGCCGGTGCGGCCACGGGCATCGGCTTCGCAGGCGAGCAGGATTTGTTCAAAGCGCTCAGGTCGGCGGAAGGCGTCGACGGCCTCCAGTTTTTTCAGGAGGGTCTCGGGCCGCATTTCCCGGATGC
>MGXK01000136.1:5093-5176 GCA_001802375.1 Gammaproteobacteria bacterium RBG_16_51_14 | reverse complement strand
AGGACGGCAAGCTCCCGGTACTGGTTCGGGATCCGGTAGCGGTCACACAGGGCATTGATTAATTCAACGCCCCGTTCCTCGTG
>MGXK01000136.1:3875-4988 GCA_001802375.1 Gammaproteobacteria bacterium RBG_16_51_14 | reverse complement strand
GTTGAGGCACATAATGGTGTGTATGCCGGTATCGATTTCAGGATGATATTTTTCCGGTTGGGGGATCCCGAACAACTGATCGATCTCCGGAAACAGGGCTTGCAGGGCATGACAGGCGCGCAGGACGAGCAGGAACCGGGGCGGGTATTGTTCACCCAGTGCGATCTCCGTTTCTGCCCAGATCCGTTCCGCGACCAGGGACGCAAGTTCGCCCGAGGCGGCGATCTCCCGCATCAGGATCATGGTTTCTTCGGCAATGGTAAAACCGAGACGGGCGGCGAAGCGGGCGACCCTGAGTACGCGTAACGGATCTTCGACAAAGGCGGGTGATACATGGCGCAGGACCCTGGCTTCCAGATCCTGTTTACCGTTAAAAAAATCGATCAGTTTGCCGTTTTCATCCTCGGCCATGGCATTGATGGTCAGGTCACGGCGCCGGAGGTCTTCCTCCAGCGTCACCTCGGGTGCGGTATGAAAGGTAAATCCCTTGTAGCCGGTACCGGTCTTTCGTTCCGTGCGCGCAAGCGCATATTCTTCGTGGGTCTCCGGGTGGAGGAACACGGGGAAATCCTTGCCGACGGCCTGGTAACCCTGCGCCTCCATTTCTGCCGGTACTGCGCCGATGACGACCCAGTCACGGTCCTTGACCGGCCTGCCAAGCAGGGCGTCACGGACGGCACCTCCCACCTTATAGATCTTCATGTTTCAAGCTACCAGAACTGGATTCAGGCAATCTTGCCTGTGATTACAGGCCTGAACAAGGGGTATTGATGCTACCCGGCAAGTCGGGAACGGGATGTGCCTCGAAGTTCGGAATAGCGGGCACGCTGATGGCGATTGGCAAGGTATTGCGGTACGACCGCCTCCAGCGGGGTCGGTGTTATCCCGTAGACAGCCAGGTCATTTCGATTGCAGATACTGTCCATTTTTGCTGAATTATAATTATCGGTTGAGAACGGTTTGCCCGGAACAAAATCAAAGACGGCGGCCTGCATCCGGGAAGGCAGGTCACCGAGCGGCAGGATCCAGCGCGGGTAACCCTTGACCTGTGCGGTGTAGCGCACCAGATCCCGCAGGGTATATTGTCGCGGGCCGCACAGACAGTAACGCTGG
>MGXK01000136.1:3420-3644 GCA_001802375.1 Gammaproteobacteria bacterium RBG_16_51_14 | reverse complement strand
GCCCTTGCTGCGCAGGTAATGGCTGGTCCCGGTTTCGGCATCCGCATTGAGTGCACTCATCTGCAGGATGCGTTTGATCCCATTGTGCCGGCACGCCGCCACGATCTTTTCCGCGAGTTCAACATGGACCCGGTGAAATCCCAGGCCATCTCGCCCGCGTTCGTTCAGGATCCCGACCAGGTTGATGACCGTATCACAACCGGCCAGCTGCGCGTTCAATTGCG
>MGXK01000136.1:0-3194 GCA_001802375.1 Gammaproteobacteria bacterium RBG_16_51_14 | reverse complement strand
GTGGCTGTTTGTGCGGTAGCACCATCGCCATGCGTTGCGAGATGGGTTTGATCTCCTGTTGAAACCGCCAGTCGTAGACATTGGCATAGTACAGGACTCGGCGTACATATTTCAGTGTTTCATCGAAAGGTATTTTTTCTATCCAGATATCCGGCTCTTCACATCCTGCTTTCGGCAGCCATGATTTCACCCTGCCGGGGCCTGCATTGTAGGCCGCAGTGGCCAGTGCCTGGTTGCCGTTGAAGGTTTCCAGCATCTGTTTGAGATAGGCGCTGCCGATCGGGATATTGGTTTCGGCAGCGAGTAATTTTTCGGTACTGTATTTCTGCAGCCCGATGCTCTTTGCCGTCAGGCGTCCGGTTTCAGGCATGACCTGCATAAGGCCAAGGGCGCCTGCCGGCGATTTGGCATCTTCCTGGAAGGCGCTCTCTGCCCTGACCAGGCCATACAACCAGCTGTTATCGATCTGGCGTTTTTGACTGTATTCATCCAGGATCTGCTGGTATTCAATGGGGAAACGCAGCACCAGGTCAGCATAGGCATGGGCCTTGCTCATGGTCAGGATGGCACGGTCATACCAGCCCCACCCGCTCGCCAGTGCTGCCGCGATCTGCATCTGGTAGCTGGTCATTTTGTTCAGGGCGTGATGCCATTCACGGCGGGCGGGGTAGATCATCCCGAGCTGGTATAATTCAGAGGCACGTTGTATGGCAGGTATCGAGGCGATCCGATCCATTTCGTCCCTGTTGGCCGGCAGGGGCGCATGGTTCATATGGTAGGTCTCACCGATCCGGTCAGCGGCCATGAAACCGTAATAGTCACTTTCGCCGGATAGCGCCTTGAATATCTCTTTGGCCTTGTCAATTTCACCGGTTTCTTCCAGGGCACGTCCATGCCAGTAACGCCAGCGCAGATCAATGTCATCCACGGCAGGGGCATCGCCCTCCGTCCAGCGGGCTAACTGATGCCAGTCCAGGGCCTGCAAGGCGATGCGCAACCGCCAGTGAAACACTTCATCATCGATGAAGTCCGGATGGACGGCATCCAGCAGGCGCGGTGCCAGGGCATGCTTGCCTCTGGCCGCGTGAATGGCGAGGTTACGTTCAATATCCGCCGATTCACCCGGCGTGAAACTGTATTTTTGTTCAAGCTGTTCCCAGCGATCGACCGCCTTGCCGATGTCCCTTCTGGCCAGACGGTTGATCCCGTATGACAGGATCTCACGGGCATACGGCGTATCTGCATAGCCCGGACTGGTTGTCCATTTATCGGGATTGTTGTGCATGGCTATCCAGCGATTGGCCCATTCCCTGTTGGCTGGATCAAGCTGCCTGCCCAGGTAACCCGCCAGGCCGGCGTCTCCATTCTGCATCGCCAGTCTGATCCGCTCCCAGATCAGTTCATCGGTCATCAGATTACTTTTATAGAGTAAGGCAAAGGCCGGGTCACATTGCGGTGGCATGGATTTGCCGGACAGCCAGATCGTCCGTGCATCTTCCAGCAGGTAAGCGTGGTTGTTAGTGTTAAGCCGGGCCTGCAGTTGATAACACTGCAGGGTGGTATCCTGCTGCGGCGTATAATTCTCCAGAAATACCTGCCAGCGGCCCTTGCTGATCAGTAGTTTAAGCCAGTCTGTCCGCAGATTGTCCGCCATGGGGAGATCGTTGTGTTGCTGCAGGAATGGAATGATCTCCTCGTCCTTGACCTTCCACAGTCTTGACCTCAGATAATCATGCAGCAGATAGGGATAGAGTGGATAGTCTTTCAGGTCTGCCGACAGCCTGTTGAAGATATCTGTCTTGCCTGTCTGTAATGCCTTTTGTGCTGCCCGGTAGTCCTTGCGCTGCTGCTCAAGTGTGCCGGCACTGGCGAAATCAACTCTCCCCAGGGTGATGATAACCAGCATCAGGGCCAGGCAAGTCACCCGAACCATTCCTTTGACAAGCCTGGAAACAGTCCCCGTATTGGTATGCCGGTGTGAAAGTAGCATAAAGAAAGAGGTTGATTTTGACTTACCGATTGTCCTTATTTGTATTGATTCACGCAACTTTATTTGCTTCTGTGTAATAATAAAAACGCGAATACCAGAGATTGAAAAAAAACGACACTGTAGCAGAAAGAATAGCATGCTGATGGGAATCGATTTTATGATCCTGGTTATTTATTTTCTGCTGGGACTGCTGGCCGGCACCCTGGGGGGATTGATGGGTATTGGCGGGGGCATCATCATCGTCCCTGCCCTGCATTACATTTTTATCGGCCAGGGATTTCCGGCTGAAATCCTCATGCACCTTGCGGTCGCTACCTCCCTGGCTACCATTGTGTTTACCTCCATCTTTGCCTCCTGGATCCACCACCACAAGGGGGCCGTACGGTGGCGTGCAGTGGGTATGCTGGCGCCGGGTATCCTGCTTGGGGGCATGGTTGGTGCCACGATAGCCAATTTTCTGCCGAGTGACACCCTGCGTATCGGCTTTGGCCTGTTTGAATTGATGGTTGCTGTCCAGATCGCATCGGACGTGAAGCCATTACCGCACCGGGATTTGCCGGCCACGGGGGCCCTGGTGTCTGTGGGCGGTGGTATCGGCATGTTATCGACATTGCTGGGGATTGGCGGCGGCACACTGACGGTGCCGTTTTTATTATGGTGTAACGTCAGTATGCGCGAAGCGGTGGCGACGTCTTCAGCCTGTGGTTTGCCGATCGCCCTGGCCGGGACAACCTCCATGATCGTGACCGGATGGAATCATCCTGCCTTGCCTGAGGATTGCCTGGGATATGTGTACTGGCCGGCGGCGCTGGTGATCGTGGCTGCCACATTCATTGCCGCCCCGTTTGGTGCGAGGCAGGTGCATAGACTCCCGATCAAGACCCTGAAACGCCTGTTTGCCATCGTGCTCACGGTTGTCGGCGTACGCATGCTCATCTAAAGTCCCTGTCAGCAATGAATTCAATGCCTGTTCCTTACCGGTTTGATACAGCAGGGGAGGACATTGCTGAACTGGATGAAACCACGCAGGCGATCCTTGCAACCGACAAGGGCAGATCGCTCTTTTGCGGGGCATGTGGTCATCTGGTTACTTATGAAAGAGAGAGGATCCCGGTTGGGGGCACGCATAACCATACCTGTACCAATCCTGCGGGTATTGTTTATAACATAGGCTGTTTCCATCTTGCCCCCGGTTGTGCAGTAG